>JBOFTV010000044.1:0-15772 GCA_051652245.1 Culicoidibacterales bacterium
GTGCTGCCTATACAGCAGTTGATAATGCAGAAGACGATGGGGAAAGTGTAGAGAAAATAAATGTTCTAGCTACTAAATATCTTGTTGATGAAGCTGAGAAAATGGACGCAAAATTCATGTATATTAGCACCGATTATGTATTTTCAGGAGAGGGGAATGCCCCCTTTACAACAGAAGATATGCCAAATCCTGTCAGCGTATATGGAAAAACAAAACTTGCGGGTGAAGCTTGTGTTGACAAGTGGAATAAACATTTCATCGTCAGGATTTCATGGGTATTTGGTGTAAATGGCAATAATTTTATTAAAACAATGCTGAATTTAGCAAAAACAAGAAATGAAATTTCTGTTGTTGATGACCAAATTGGCTCACCAACATATACAAAAGATTTGGCAAAGCTACTTATTTCGATGATCCAGACACAAAAGTATGGACTCTACCTAGCATCAAATGAAGGCTATTGCAGCTGGTATGAATTTGCTCAAGAAATTTTTAAACAGTGTAACATTGAGATGCGGGTTTCACCTGTTGGGAGCTCGAGTTATCCAGTTAAAGCAAAAAGACCACTAAATTCGCGGATGGATAAATCAAAATTAACGGAAAGTGGTTTTCTACTCCTCCCTGAGTGGAAAGATGCCGTTTCTAGATACCTAATTGAAATTAACGCAAAATAAGCAAAAGTGGCTTAAAAACGGATGTTACCTTTTAAAATTAATATCATAGTCTTAACAAATATGATATAATTGATAATGATATACTGTTTAAAAGCATGGTATGAGAAGAAGGAGAGTTCTATTTATGAAAGGTATAATTTTAGCTGGCGGTAGTGGTACAAGACTTTACCCGCTAACAAGAGTTACAAGCAAACAACTATTACCAATATATGATAAACCAATGATTTACTACCCACTATCAACCCTAATGCTTGCGGGTATTAAAGAAATTCTAATAATTTCAACACCAGAAGACACACCAAGATTCAAAGAACTATTAGGTGATGGGTCGAATTTTGGGCTAGAATTATCCTATGCAGTACAGCCAAGCCCAGATGGTCTTGCCCAGGCATTTACAATTGGTGCTGATTTTATTGGCAAAGATTCAGTTGCTTTAATTTTGGGTGATAACATCTATTATGGTAGTGGCTTTAGAAAAATTTTGCAGCAAACAGCGAGTAACACAGAGGGAGCAACAGTTTTTGGCTACTATGTCGAAGACCCGGAGCGTTTTGGTATTGTCGAATTTAATAAAGATGGACAGGTACTATCTGTGGAAGAAAAACCCAAAAACCCAAAATCAAACTATGCAATTACTGGTCTTTATTTTTATGATAATGATGTTATTGAAATTGCTAGAGACCTACAGCCCTCAGAACGAGGAGAACTAGAAATAACAGACGTTAACCGCGTCTACCTAGAAAAGAAAAAACTGGATGTTAAATTACTAGGTCGAGGGTTTACATGGCTAGACACAGGAACGCACGAATCCTTAGTAGAAGCGACAACATTTATTAAGACTGTTGAATCACATCAAGGGATTAAAATTTCTTGTCTTGAAGAAATTGCTTATAATAATGGCTGGATTGATAAGCCAACATTAGAGGCTGCAGCACAGTTAATGGCTAAAACGGGCTACGGTCAATATCTTCAAAAAGTAGCCGATGGTAAAATAAAGTATTAAAATAAAAATGAGGTAAAACAGTGAAAATAGAGCAAACAAAAATAAAAGATTTAATCGTTATTACACCTAATGCAATTGGTGATCACCGGGGTTGGTTTTGTGAAACATATAATCAGCAAGCAGCAATGGAAGCAGGTATTAGCCAAAACTTTATTCAAGATAATCACTCTTTTTCGGCACAAATAGGAACCCTAAGAGGCCTGCATTATCAATTAGCACCAAAAGCACAAACAAAGCTTGTAAGGTGTACAAAAGGTGCTATATTTGATGTAGCTGTTGACCTTCGCCAAAATTCACCAACATTTGGTCAGTGGTATGGTCTAGAATTATCAGCAGAAAATAAAAAACAATTACTCGTACCACAAGGTTTTGCTCATGGATTCATGACAATTACAAGTGATGCTGAAGTTCAATATAAAGTAGATCAGCTATATTCAAAAGAACATGACAGTGGCATTTTATGGAGCGATCCAGCAATTGGGATAAAGTGGCCATTAGATGTAATTCCGGTGCTATCAGAAAAAGATAAAATAGCCCCGTTATTAAAAGATGCAAAGAACAATTTTTAGGAAAGTAAGTGATGTATAAATGAAATTATTAATTACAGGTGGAGCAGGATTTATTGGTGGAAATTTTGTTAGACATATGGTGAATAAATATCCGGATTACCAAATTATTAATCTAGATGCATTAACATATGCTGGTAACCTTGAAAGTATGAAAGATTTAGTTGAAAAGCCTAATTATAAATTTATTAAGGCTGATATTACAAATGCAGACGCGATGAAAGAAGTTTTTCAAAGAGAACAAATTACACATGTTGCTCATTTTGCAGCAGAAAGTCATGTAGATCGCTCAATTGAGAATCCTGGAATTTTTGTGCAAACAAATGTTGTTGGGACACAGGTTCTACTAGACTGTGCTAAGCAGTTTGGCATTACTAAACACTTACAAGTCTCAACGGATGAAGTGTATGGTGATCTTGATTTTGATCCGACGACTTTTTTTACTGAGAAGACGCCTTTGTCTCCAAGTAGTCCTTATTCTGCTAGTAAAGCGGGCGCAGACTTGCTTGTTATGGCATACTATGAAACATTTGGCGTGCCTGTGAATATTACGCGATGCTCAAATAATTATGGACCATATCATTTCCCCGAAAAGCTAATTCCACTTACTATTTCGAAAGCAATTAATGGTGAGTCAATTCCTGTTTATGGTAATGGTGGCAATGTGCGAGATTGGTTACATGTAATTGATCATTGTCGCGCAATTGATATGGTTTTACATGAGGGGAAACTAGGTGAGGTTTATAATGTTGGTGGTCATAATGAGAAAACAAATCTTGAAGTCGTTAAAACAATCTTAAAAACATTAAATAAATCAGAAGATTTAATTGAATTTGTAGAAGATCGATTAGGACATGACCGACGATATGCAATTGATCCTAACAAACTAGAAAATGAATTAGGGTTTAAACCAACGTATAATTTTGATACAGGAATTGAACAAACAATTCAGTGGTATGTTGATAATAGACAGTGGTGGGAACATATTTTAGATGGAACATATGTAGACTATTATAAGGAATAACAATTAAAAAGAGGCGGGTGCATAGGCATCGGTCTCTACCGTTTTAAAAAGGCTTAAATAAAAAAAGCGAGGAAATCAATATGGCTAAACTAAAAAATATCTGGACAACATATAAATATAATGGTATTAAAGGAATTATTAGGAAAATAAAATATAAGCATAAGGATATGTACAATGTCTTTATTAAACATGAGGAAATCATCTCTTTAGCGGACATGCGCTTAAAAAGCGAGAATTTCTCATATAAGCCACTTTTTAGTATTATAATACCAATTTTTCAACCTAAACTTAGCGAGTTAGAATCATGCTTAAATTCGATTTTAGCACAAGGTTATCCCTATTTTGAGATTTGTCTTGTTGATGATGGGAGTGATAACCTTGAATTAAAAAACTTTTTAACAGCACTGCAGGCAAATAACAAGTGTATCAAACTACAAATAAATAAGGTAAATGAGGGAATCTCTAAAGCAAGTAATGATGCAATCAGCTTATCGCGTGGTCACTATCTTGGCTTAGTTGATCAAGATGACATGCTAGCAGCACATGCACTTTATACATATGCGCTGGCATTACAGGAGCAACAATACGATTTTCTCTATTCTGATGAGGATATGATAAATCAAGAAAATCGACGCTTCAATCCGCAATTTAAGCCTGATTGGTCGCCACATACACTATTATCAAGGATGTATGTAAACCATTTTAGTGTTTACAAAAAAGAAATTGTAGAGCAGGTGGAAGGCTTTAGAACAGAATTTAATGGCTCACAAGACTATGATTTACTCTTAAGAGCAAGTCCTTATCTGGATAAGGTATTTCATAGCACCCAAATTTTATATCACTGGCGCACATCAGAACATTCAATAGCAACATCAATTGAAAATAAAGCATACATCTATCAAAAGGCAACTAATGCAATCACTCAATTTCTAACAACGCAGAACATAGTAGCAACAGCTACATCGCATCAAAATTTACTCATCTATAATCTTGAAATCGAATTAAACAGCTTACCACTGGTATCAATTATTATTCCTTTTAAAGACGGCTTATCGATGACTAAAAAGTTATTAGCGTCAATTGCCATATATGGGGGATATAAGCAGATTGAGCTAATTTTAGTTGATAACCAAAGCAGTTCAGTGGAAAAAAGAGCGTATGAGTTTTTTTTACAAAATTTTAGTAAAGAAAATGATATTAACTACAAAATAATCACTGCAGACTTCCCCTTTAACTATGCCAAAATAAATAATATTGGTGTAAGCCATAGTGCGGGAGAGTATCTCTTATTTTTAAATAATGATGTTGAATTTATGATGACTAATTCAATAAAAACATTAATAAGCGTGGCTCAATTACCCAAAACAGGTGCTGTTGGAATGACACTTTTATATCCAAATGGTAGTATTCAACATGCTGGTGTTATCATGGGATATCATGAAGTTGCTGGACATTCTGGGGTAGGTATGTCAAAAGGTGATTTTGGCTACTACGGACGGAATGTGTCACTCTATAACTTTTCAGCAGTTACAGCTGCCTGCCTCCTACTAAAAAAAAGCCAATTCAATCAAGTCAAGGGCTTTGAAGAAAAATTAGCTGTTGCTTATAATGACGTTGATCTTTGCCTAAAATTACGAGAAAGTGGTTATTATAATGTTAATGTTGGCAGTATTCAAGCATTACATCATGAATCAATTACACGTGGAACTGATAACTTAGCTAATCCAAGATATCAGCAAGAATGCCAATACATGAAGAAAAAATGGCAGAAATATCTAAGCAAAGATCCATTTTATAACGAAAATCTTTCCATAAATGTAGGGGAATTATATCAAATATCCTTAAAAAAGGAAGTGTAGTATGACTGTTAATATTAGCCTTATTATTCCGCTGTACAACAGTAAAGTTATCAAAAGGACGTTAGACAGCGTCATCAACCAGACAACGCCCTTCTACCAAGTCCTAATCATTGATGATGGATCAGAAGACCAATATGGAAAACTAGCCATGGAGTATAGCCAAAAGTACAGCTACATTGAATATCTAAGGCAAGAAAATTTAGGTGTTAGTGCTACGAGAAATAAAGGCATTGAATTAGCCTTAGGAGAGTATCTCTGCTTTTTGGATGCAGATGACATGTTAGTTCCAAATATGCATCAAGTATTGCTTGAAAAAATTGAACAAACCGCTCATTTTTTTGAGCTGTATCACTATAATTTTTGGCAGATATATGCAAATGGGACAACTGAAGAAAACCAATATTTTCTCGCTCAAAAGCAAAGCTATCAATCTGAACTACTGCTGCAGCAACAACTAGAAAAATTTCAAGAAGAGAGTAAGCATATGGTTTGGACATATTGCTATCGCACATCATTTTTAAGGGAAAAAGGAATTAAATTCCCAGAAGAACTAACAGTATTTGAAGATATTTACTTCCTTCATCAACTGTTACTAGAGAATGCTCAAATATCAATTATTTCAAAACCACTGGTTCAATATTGTTATGAAAATGACTCGTCAACAAATTCAAAGGGGAATAAAATGAGTAGCCAGCTAACCATTTTTTACAAAATGATGAATTTAAGGGGGATGAAATCATGGCAAAGAAGATATATCTTAAAATTTTCTGTGAAAATCATGCCTTATGCTGAGTTTGAAATTTTTTCCAAAGAAATGATAAAACAGCCATTTATTTTTTATTATGGGAGGAAAGTAATTTTCTTGAAAAGTAAAGTAATTCGGAAAGTTAGAAAAGTAATTGTGAAATACCAATAGCGGTAACTAGTAATCCAATGGTTGTAACTTAAGCCCAAAACTGTCTAGAAAACCATGTAGTGATACTTTGGCGTTTTCCCAAATCTCCTCGTACTGCTAATGTTTTTTGATTGATTTTACATGGAAATACCAACCTTCAAATATGATATGGATTTCTTGATTCAGTCACCTTTAATTATTGGATGATTGGGGGTGTGTCAGGATTTTCACGTAAAAATAAAAGGAATACAACAACTATTTTTATGCTTGAATTCCTTAGCTTACGAACATCTGCTGATTTGTTAGCAATAGAGAGGGGCAAGTGAAAATAGGAGACCCAAGTCTTCCATTTATGCCTAAAATCAGGTATAATGGTAAAAGAAATAATATGAGGTGAAGAAATAAAATGTTTAAATCATTTTTAAGTCTTAATAAAGAATTATGGAGAAACCGTAGAGTAGTATTTGCTATGGGAAGAACAGAATTCAGAAATGAATATGTGGGGTCAGCACTAGGAATAGTTTGGGGCCTATTGAAGCCTTTTATTATGGTTGCAGCATATTGGTTTGTCTTTTCAATAGGTATGAGAGCAGGAATGATTTTAAACGTACCTTATGTAGCATGGTTAATTCCAGGGTTGTTTTCTTGGACATTTTTATCTGATTCGTTGGTAGGTGGAACAGGAGCGATTAGAAATAACTCACACCTAGTTAAGAAGATTGTCTTCCCGGTTAGTATTCTACCAATTGTTAAACTCTATTCAAATTTTTTAAATCATGTTATTTTCATGACAATTGCAGTGATTTTAATTATATTTTTAAAGGTTCAACTAACAATCTATGCAATTCAGATAATTTATTATTGTTTTTCAGGTATAATTTTCACTGTGGCGTTAACAAGATTATTATCAGCAATGGCGGTCATTTCAATTGATGTCATGCACTTTATTTCAACGATAATGCAACTTTTATTTTGGGCAACTCCTGTTGTCTGGAATCCGGAAGTTGTAGGAGGGAAATCATTACTATTACTGAATATTATGAAGCTTAATCCATATTTCTATCTTGTACAAGGCTATCGGATTAGCTTGTTTGAAAAGCAGTGGGCCTGGGAGCAACCGTATTACATGCTATATTTTTGGTTGCTGACGATTTTTTTATTTTTTATTGGATCATACTACTACAGTAAAACAAGAAAAGAGTTTGCTGACGTCATATAAAGCAATTAAGAAGGAGGAGAAAAATGGAACAAAAAAAATCATCTACCGTGATTAAAATCATAAAAGTTACAAAAGAGTATAAGATTTTTACTAGCCCAAAGCATAGGCTAGGGTACTCAGTAACGAAAAATAAAAAGTTTGCTCCAAAGATTTTTAGTGCAGTGAAGGATGTAAATTTATCAATAAAAAAAGGAGAAATACTCGGTATCATTGGGAAAAATGGTGCTGGGAAATCTACTTTATTGAAAATGATTACAGGTGTGACTTTTCCAACACGAGGAGAGATTAACGTCAGCGGAAGAATCGCTTCACTACTAGAATTAGGTGCAGGATTTAATCCAGAGTTAACAGGCATAGAGAATATTTATTTTCAAGGTGCTCTACTTGGAATTGAAAAAGTAGAAATGGGAAAGAAAATTCCGGAAATTATTGACTTTGCGTCAATAGGTGATTTTATTGATCAACCTGTCAAAAATTATTCAAGTGGTATGTTTGCACGATTGGCATTTGCAACAGCAATTAATATAGAACCGGAGATTCTCATCGTAGATGAGGTTTTATCTGTAGGTGATGTTGCTTTTCAATTCAAGTGTATTGAAAAGATGAAAGAGTTTTCTCAAAGGGGGGTTACAATTATTTTTGTAACACATGCTATGATGTCGCTGTATCGTTTTTGTAATAGAGCTATTTGGATTGACAAAGGAAAAGTTGTGTTGGATGGAACAGTGGAAGAAGTTGTTCCGGTATATGAAGATAGTATAAAAAAAAGTGGAACTAATAATATCGCTGCAAGTATGATTGTTGATACAAATGAAATCATTAGGGTTACTAAAATTGAAACAATTCAGAAAGATATCTCTGTTTCCGAAATCAAAAAAGGTGTACCATTTTTGATTGAGATTGGTTATGAACTTATGATGAATTTGGAAGAACACCCATATTTTGCCTTATCTATTGTTAAAGAGGGCGTAATATATGATATGTTTGGTATTTATCCAGCACAAAATCGCTATACACTGCCAAAGGTCGAGGGGAAAAGAAAGATATCAGTTACATTTGTAAATCCAGCGCTAAATAGCGGAAAATATGAGGTCTACTTTTCAATATCTGAAAAAAACGGAATAAGTCAGCTCTATTTTTCTAAAATTTTAGATTTACAGATTGTTGGGAAAATGGATAGTCTAGGTTTATTTGATATAGAGCATAAGGTAGTTATCATGTAGTTTGAAAACGCTATTGTAAAGTCTATGGAAAATTAGACAGCATAATACGAAGGAGTCAAGTTGAAGATGTGTTGAATAATTCAAAGTAGAATGAGAATATAAAATATGAATAAGTGAGTAAAATAAAAAACAGGTCAAAAAGTTCGGTTTTTGACACTACCCGTAGTGTAAGGAGAGAAAAATATGTATTTGTATGTGTGCCTTAGTCTTTTTTTAGTCTTTTGTTTTTTATTAGGTAAAATTGTAGTAGCAGAGGTTAACTTGCAGGAGGCGAAACACCCGCTTATATATGGTGTCATGGCATATTTTTTAGTCTTTTTTGCATTGAGTGCTCTCCTAGTTATTCTTCATGTACCATGGAAGGTTTTTTATCTGGCGCAAATGATATTGCATGTTCTATTAGTTATAATTATTACTTATTTTTTGATTAAAAGAAAAATAAGTAATAATATATCTTGGAATAGTTTATCTAATAATATCGCTAAAAATTGGGGAGTATATTTAGTTTTGCTCTGCTTTAGCCTACTTTACTTATCTTCCAAAAACAGTTTGTTTTTCTCGATAGAGGAAACAAGGTATAATCTAGCTATAGTGGATGATTACGCATATATAGCAAGGGCCATGAGCGCAATCGATAGTCAAGCAATTTTCACATTAGAAACAAGTGTGATATCAGGTCAACAAGGACCCGCAGATATTTTATTGCTTATTTCATATTGGGAATTATTTTGGGCCTTTGGAAGCGAAATACTTAACATCGATTTACTAGCATTTACACATACATTTGTAGCTCTGTTTGTCTATATTTTTGCATTCTTCTCAATTGATGAATTTCTATATTTAATTTGTGGTGAAAATAACAGGGTCAAGTCACAATTGTTAATGCCCTTATTTTTACTATTATATTTATTTTTACCATATGATTCAGAATTTGCTAAATTCCTATTTTTTCCTTGGTATGGTAATGTTGTGACTTTTATCGTTTTTTTTCCAACATTTAGCGTAATTTTTTATCAATTATTGCACAATGACAGGGCCCGTATCTTGTATGTGTTTTACCCTCTTTTAATGGTAGGTTTTTCACCTGTAAGCATAATGTTTTTATCCGTTATTTATTTATGTAGTGGCATATTTATCATGGTTTACTATAGAAAAAAGAGTAGGAAGTCACTAGCGGGCTATAGCATTATCATTAGTGCTATTTTCTGCTTTTTCGTGATTTATAGTGGTATTAAGTTATTGGAGATTACTCGCTTACTTGATTTATTTAAAGGACCAAATCTATATAGTGAATATTCAGCAGTATATGGGATATTATCACCAAAATTGTCAATCATTTTACTAGGCCTATTTCTGTTATATTTAAGTAAAATCAAAAAAAACAATGCAAAAGAGGAAAACTTTGTTATTATTTTGATGCTAATAATTGTGGGAAGCGCAATACTTAGACCAATATCGACCTTCTTATTTAATATTTTTAGTTTTCCATTTCGAAGATTTATTGAATCCTTAACACTATATATGTATATATATGCTCTATATAAAATATTATTAGAAATAAAATTTAGTGTAAAACAAACATGTCTTTTGTTGATGGTATATGTTTTGAGCATGGTTCCACAGTCTGGTGTTTTTTTAGTGAAAAATAGAAAATTCTATGCACTGAAAAATATTATAAATTTAGAACGGGTAACAGATATTAGCAAGGAGGTTTCCAGCTTTCTTGATAACTTAGGGAGTACAGATAAAAATGTCTGTATATATGGAGATAGAGCAATTAATACTAAATATGGCAATGTTGATTTAGGGAGCTCAGTGTTGGCATCCAAAGGGGCAAAGCTGATTTCTTGTGGGAAAAATATAAGCTCTAACTATGAAATAATTGACTATATTATTATGCAGAGCATATCTGATGAACAGTATAATATTCCTGAAAAATTTAAATTTACTAAAATAGAAGTAATAGAAACAGAGGAAGCAAGCTTAACAATATATGGAAAGGAGAGGTAAAATGAGAATACTGCATATTTCACATTATGATCGCTACCCGCATGAGTCCACAACTTTTTTTGATAAGCCACTAAATGGAATTGAAAAATGGTTATCTGATATGATCATTAATACAGATATTGAGCATTATGTGCTGTTCTTTAATCATTATGAAAATTCTATTTTCATTGAAAAAGTTCTACCGGATGGCAGGGCAACGGTGTACGCTTCATATAATGATATAAACTTTGGGAAAGAAGATCTTTATACTACTTTTAAAGATATATTACTCTGGTTACCACTAGACTTAATTCATATTCACTACTTACAGGATTACATCAAAGATTTACCCGAAATTCTATCAAACCTACAATTTTATAATGTTGTAGCAACAATTCATGATGAAAGTTATTTAGGCTCTGATTATGGTGTTAATCAAGAATATAGTTATGATGATCGAGTTGCTAATTTTTTTAGCTTTTTGTCAAAAATAGTTTTTATCCACACACTTACTAAAGACCGATTTGAAAAATACTATAGCGAAATAATTGCAAAAAAATCACTGATAATAAGCAATGGTGTAGATCTTGAAGGAGTCGAAGTAGTGCTTAAAAGAGGAGAAGAGTTTAAAGTTTTATTTTTGGGAACGATGCATGAAGTCAAAGGTGGAAAAATAGTTACAGAAATATCAGAACAAAAATTAGAAGGAATCGGTTTTTATTTGTTGGGAAGCATTGAGAATAAACCTAGAAAATTGATTGATTATGGGAGATATAATAAATTCAACTTAGCTGAAAAAGTTGCAAAAATAGCTCCTGATATTATTGTCATCCCATCAATAGCCGAAGAAACATTCTCTTATACCGCGGCAGAATCAACAAAACTTGGTTATCCTGTAATTTGCTTTAACTCTGGTGTCTTAAAAAATATTGAAAAAGAAAAAAGAGGATTTGTAATACTAGAAAAATCAGCAGAAGCTCTGAAACAAAAAATTATTAGCTTAAAGGATCTACGAAATACGGATGCTGTCCAATGGTCTCATATATTAGATAATGTTAGGCAAGCTAAAATAACAAGTGTGAATCAAATGGTGTTAGAATATGTCGCGTTATATGAAACCTTAGTTGGTGAGGCTAAAAAAGATAAAGAAATTAATTGGGAACATGTGATGGAACTAAACTTGAAAGATAAAAAAAGAAAAGAGTTATTATTTTTATATAAAACACATGATTATGAACAAGAACGAGCATGGAAAAAAGAAGTGCCCAAAGGACTAATTTTTTTTTACCATATATATTTAAAAATAAAAAAGAGGAAGATAAATTATGATTAGTAGAACACAAAAGTATTTAAAGAAAAATGGTGGGCTAATTGCCTCGCTAAAAGCATTTTTATCTGCATTTTCTGAATATGGACTTAAGAATGTTTTGATTCGTATTTTCTATCCTGTAAGACATAAGGATTATCAGTATCAGATTTGGATAAGAAATAAAGAAAAAAAACATAATATTAGAGAAGTACTAAATGAAATTAAAGGGTTTTCTAAAACGCCTAAAATATCAATTTTAGTTCCTGTATACAATGTTGAAGCAAAATATTTAAAGGAGTGCATAGACTCAGTTATTAGCCAATATTATAAAAATTGGGAATTAATCTTAGTGGATGATTTTTCCAGTTATACATACATTAGACCGCTATTAGAAGAATATGCGAGAAATGACATGCGCATAAAATCAATATTTAGAACAAAAAATGGTCATATATCTGCTGCAACAAATACGGGGTTAGAAGTCGCAAGTGGTGAATTTATCGCTTTATTGGATAATGATGACAGGATAAAGCCAGAGGCACTATTTGAAGTAGTTAAAATTATCAATGAAAATGATGAGGTTGATATGATTTATACTGATGAAGATAAAATTGATAGTGAAGGAAAATTTAGAACGGGAGTGTTCTTCAAGCCAGATTGGTCACCAGATGCATTTTTGGGACATATGTATCTTTGTCATTTTGGATTTTACCGCACTGAGATAGCAAGAAAAATTGGTGGATTTAGACTAGGATACGAGGGAGCTCAAGACTATGATTTTGTATTACGGTTTACTGAGCAAACACGAAAAATTTATCATGTTGCTAAGGTTTTGTACCACTGGAGAATGATTCCGACTTCAACAGCAAGTGGGGCAGGGAATAAAGATTATGCTTATGATGCTTCAATAAGAGCAAAAAATGATGCAATAAAGAGACGTGGGTATAATGCTGTGCTCGAATTATTACCAGAAATACATGCAACAAATATCAAGTTTTTACCTGAGGAAGATGATTTAGTTTCGATTATTATACCAACGAGAAATCATCATTTAGATCTTGAAAAATGTATTAGCTCTATTCTAGAAAAATCTACGTGGAAGCGCTATGAAATAATCATAGTCGATAATGGTTCGGACGACCAAGATACACTTGATTTGTTTGAAAAATATGAAAGAGAGTATCCATTTATTACTATTTTAAAGTTGGATATCCCATTTAATTATTCGAAATTGAACAATGAAGCAGTTAAAATTACGAAAGGAAATTTATTGCTTTTCTTAAACAATGATACCATGGTTATAACACCAGATTGGCTTGAGGTAATGATAGGTCAAGCGCGCCAAAATTATACGGGAGCTGTGGGAGCAAAACTTTATTATGAAGATAACACCATTCAGCACGCAGGTGTTGTCATGTATGATGTTGGTCCAGGTCATGCCTTTCAATATTTTGATAGAGCTAGTATCGGTTATTTTGGTAGGCTGTTAGTAAACTATAATTACTTAGCTGTCACAGGAGCTGCATTAATGGTAGAAAAAACTAAATTCTTGTCAGTTGGAGGATTTGATGCGGAAAATTTAAAAATTGCTTATAATGATGTTGACTTGTGCTTAAAGTTGTATAATGCTGGTTACTTTAATGTGGTTAGAAATGATGTAGAACTTTATCATCTAGAGTCAAAAAGTAGAGGATACGAGGACACCTCAGAAAAAATAGAGCGTCTTTCCAAAGAAAGAAACTACTTAGATGAAAAATGGGGAGAGACACTCACAGGAGGGGACCCGTTTTATAATGAAAATATGGTAGGAAATCACTCGGACTTCACCTATAAAACATAGGCTGGAAAGATTTGTATTTTAATCCCTGTATATTTTTAATCAATGTTTGTAAGTTAAGAGATGCTATAACCGTTTCTTGATAAAATATCAAAAAAAAAGTTACAGGTCAGACGTTGAAACCATCAAAAAAGAGAAGTTTATCCAAATGCACACTGGTGCTGCAAGATTAACTTCTCTTTTTTTGTTCCAGAAAACAGAACTATTTCAATAAGAAATTCTGTTCTCCTGCTAATGTGTTTTTAATGATATCAAACATATTAAGGTTTTGTTTTCATCCAGTTCCTAATAATGATTGGATCGACATCACATAATGTACATGCTTCTCACTTCTAAATGTCCCCGAAATATGCATGATTGCTTTGAGACTTCCAAAAGATCGCTCTGCCTCGTTATTTGTGAATGGTACTTCAAAGTTCTCGATGAACAATAAGTGTGCATCTTCATACTTCACCAGGCGTTGGATGAGTAAACGCTCATTCGTATGATATTTTTTTACTTGCTTTGGTGATAGGTGGTCTACCATTGCATCATATTCAGCTTGCCATGTTGATAAGTGTGTGCGGTAGAGCAGTCTAATTTCTTGCACATATTCTGCTGTAAAGCATGTGCTTTCTGAAGTAATAGCAATATGACGCTCCTTGTTTATTCGTTTGAGTAAAGCATCAAAGTCTATGGCTCCTTGATGTTTATGCAACTCAATATAATATGTAACATACCTTAAAATGTGTGCATTACATTCAGCATGCTGTACCAACGTGTTTTTATAGTACTTTTTATCATGGTCATGTACAAGCACACCGCTATAAAGTTCTAACAAGACCGCTGGTAATTCTTTATCCAAATGACTTCCTTTTAAGCTAAGAGATGTAACCCCATTTGTTTCCTCTGTTCGGACGCACGTTAATTTTCCTTGGACTTTTATGCTTGTTTCATCTACATGGACGACGTGTGCTATCATTAATGCTTTGAGTATTTCAGGCATAGCATGAGTAGCTTGCACGCCAAAACCTGTATTTGTCAATCGAAAAATGGCCCACTCTTATTGCTTGTTTTTAAGCCATTCTAAGGTTTCTTTAGACCTTATAAATGTTAAGATATAACTGACCACAAATGTGCATATAAAGTTGACCAGTAGCAGAAAAATATTATAATCAATATTGGGTGATTATAATGAAAGTAATAAAAGATTATGAAATTCGATTTGAGGTAAAAACATTATCAGATTTACCACAACTTCGAAAACTACTGGAGGCAAATAATATGGTAAAACCAAATTTTCAGAGCTTGCACGAAACTTGAATAAATCAAGAAATACAGTCAAAAGAAATTACTATTTAGGTGATCAAGAAAAAAGCAGAAAGAAACGTGTATCACAAATAACTGATTACCATGATAGAATTGAAAACCTTCTTGTATCAGATATCAAACGTTTTAACTACATACAACATCTCTATAACTATATGGTCCAAACGTATGATTTAAAGGCATCTTATACTACATTTAGGCGATATATCCACATGAACTTTAACGAACAATTCAAATCGAATAAGCGATATACAACGGGACCCAGATTTGAAACTGCTCCTGCTAAACAAGCACAACTTGATTTCAAGGAAGATGTCAAAGTGGTGACAAGTGATGGAGAGGTGAAATCAGTGACAATTGCAACATTGCTATATGGTTACTCACGTTGGAGATTCCGTGCTATTTTACCGGACAAAACAACAGATAGTATGATTCATTTTCTAGCCCTCGCATTTGAGGATGCGGGTGGAATTACACAAGAACTTGTTATCGATAATCCTAAATCATTAGTTACAACTGCTCGAACACAAAAGAAAAAAGCAGGACTAAATACTACATTTGAAACGTTTGCAAAAGACTATGGAATTATAGTTCGTCCATGCCTCGCCATGCGACCAGAAACCAAAGGGAAGGTCGAAACATCCATGAAAGAACTAGATGAACTCACCGCATATAATGGTGAATATACAGACATAGCATCTATAAGTGAGCTGGTCCAAGTCATTACAAGAAGAGCAAATCAAAAGATTTCTCAAGCTACGAATGTTCCCCCTTCCATGTTATATGAAAAAGAAAAAGAACAGTTACTTCCACTCCCGTCGGACAGCATCTGTTCTCAATACAAAATGAAGTTCACCACAGTAAAA
>JBOFTV010000045.1:0-69870 GCA_051652245.1 Culicoidibacterales bacterium
ACCGCCCTTTTCTAAGAGCCCCCTTTTTGAGCAACCACTCTTTTCTAAGAGCCCCCTTTTTGAGCAACCACTCTTTTCTAAGAGTCCCCTTTTTGAGCAACCGCCCTTTTCTAAGAGCCCCCTTTTTGAGCAACCACTCTTTTCTAAGAGACCCCTTTTTGAGCAACCACTATTTGCTAAGAGCCCCCTTTTTGAGCAACCACTCTTTTCTAAGAGCCCCCTTTTTGAGCAACCGCCCTTTTCTAAGGCCCCCTTTTTGAGCAACCACTCTTTTCTAAGAGCCCCCTTTTTCATCACCCAGCCTTTTCTAAGCCCCCACTCTTTCATCACCCACGCTTTCCTAAGACCCCACCCTCTTTCAGCCACTTCTTTACGGGGGGCTTTTTTTTTACCATAAAAACGTGAAATTTGATGTAAAAGCAGAAGAAATGCCTCTTTACAACTGACAAACGCGTGAAAAAATGCTATACTCATGAAAACGGACTACAACTACTACAGCCGAACAAAGATTAGGAGGATTATAATGTTTAATACAGTTGAAAAAGTTATGGAGAAAGTCCTAGTGCCAATTGCCGCATGGGTTAGTCAAAATCGCTATATCTCAGCAATTCGCGATGCCTTTATCACCTTCACGCCCTTTATCATTGCTGCGTCAATCTTTTTAATTATCTCCTCATTCCCCATACCCGCCTACAAAGACTTCATGGCAAGCATGCTGGGTGCAGATTGGTCGGCATATCTAGAATATTCCTTTGCTGCAACATTTCCCTTCATGGGTCTATTTATCTCCTTCCTTGTTGCCTATAAACTTGCAAAATCATATAATATTGAAGGCACATCAGCAGGTCTTCTTGCAGCAATTAGTTTTCTAACAATCACCCCCCAAATCAGCATTACCGACATGGGCACGCTCTTACCCATGGAATGGATTGGTAGCAAGGGGCTGCTTGTGGGAATTCTAATTGCCATTGTCACAACTGAAATCCTCCGCCTCTTTTTAACCAAAAATTGGGTCATCAAATTACCTGAAGGCGTTCCTCCAGCAGTTGCGACATCATTTGCAGCAATCACCCCCGCAATTGCCACAATGGTTATAATGGTCCTTGTTAGAAATGCCTTCGCAATGACAACGTTTGGCACTTTTCATCAATTAATTTATCAACTCCTAGCAACACCAATTAGAACCTTTGGAACATCTCTCCCCGGAGCAATTATGACCGTCATGGCAATATCCCTACTTTGGTCAGTTGGGATAAATAGTGGGGCAATTGTCAACGGCATCCTCCGCCCCTTTTGGCTTGAAAATCAAGAGCTAAATGTCCTTGCAATTAAAACCGGAACCCAACCACCCCATATCGTCACCGAACAATTTTTTGACATGGTTTGGATGGGCGGAGCAGGTGTTACTTTATCCTTAGTCATCGTCATGATGTTACTTGCCAAAAGCAAACAAAACAAAACCATTGGGGCACTATCCCTAGCCCCGGGAATTTTCAACATCAACGAACCCGTCTTATTTGGAGTCCCAATCATCTTAAACCCAATCATGCTCATCCCCTTCAACTTAATACCCATCATCTTAGTCATCCTTCAATACACAGCAATGGCCACAAATCTTGTAAGCCGCCCCACAGGAGTAGTCATCCCCTGGACCACCCCACCAATAATTGGCGGCTTCTTGATAACTGGTAGTATAAGTGGTGCAATCATGCAAATAGTCAACCTCATCATCGCCATGCTTATCTACCTCCCCTTCATCCTTTTCATTGACAAAGACCAAATAAAGCAAGAAAGTGGGAAAAAATAACATGGAAACGCGCAAATACGTAACAATAGCAACCTGGACCATGTCACAAGAAGCCCTAAAAACATTCGAAAACGTAGTAAAAAAAGGCGGAAAAGCCAGCGATTTTATTCCCCAAATGGTAAAAGTAGTAGAAGACTATCCCTTCTATAAATCAGTTGGCTATGGTGGATTACCAAACGAGGCCGGCATCGTCCAACTAGATGCAGCCTACATGGATGGCAACACGCTAGCATTTGGTGCAGTCGCAGGAATTGAGGACTTTGCCAACCCAATTCTCATTGCCCAACAACTAAGCGAAAACCGCTACAACAGCTTTTTAATTGGCAAAGGCGCAATCGACTACGCTAAAACAGCAGGATTCACCCAAAAACAAATGCTCAGTCCAAGGGCAAAAAAAATATGGGAAAACCGTAAAAAAGCAATAACCGACCAAAATCTAACCCCCTATGATGGCCACGACACAGTCTGCATCCTTGGAAAAGACACAAGTGGCACGATAATTGCAGCAACATCCACAAGCGGCCTCTTCATGAAAAAAGATGGGAGAGTAGGTGACTCCCCGATTTCTGGTTCGGGACTCTATGCCAACAGTAAAATTGGTGCAGCAGCAGCCACTGGCCTAGGTGAGGACATCATGAAAACATGTGTCTCCTATCAAACAGTAGCCTACATGGAAGATGGCTTAACAGCCCAACAAGCAGTCGACAAAGCAGTCAAAAAGGCAACTAGTATCCTCAAAACGCAAAGTGGAAAAGCGGGAGACATCTCAGTAGTTGCCCTCGATAAAGAGGGAAACTATGGATGTGCCACAAACATGGAAGAATTCTCTTACGTTGTCATGGGTGAAAACCTCGACCCAACAGTCTACCTTGTAACAAACACCCGAACCCACAGCAAAGCATCCGACCAATGGCTCAAAAATTACTATGACACAAGGCACAAACAAATAGAGTAGAGAGGAGCAAACAGCATGTTTTTAGAAGTAATAGCCCTAGATGAAAATGATGTACAGGAGGCCCAATTTGCGGGAGCTAGCCGCATTGAACTTGTTTCCCAGATGGAAGAAGACGGACTAACACCACAAATTTCAATCCTCGAAAAGGCATTAAGTGTCACAACAATTCCCCTAAGAGTCATGGTTCGCTTTCACAACAATAACTTTGTCAACACGCCCGCACAAAGCAATCAAATAGCAGCATGGATTCAAAGTGTTGACCATCTCCCAATTAATGGCTACGTCATTGGAGCCCTAACAGACAATGGCACAATCGACTGCCAATTTTTGGATAAAATAATAACCCAAACCACCAAACCACTCACATTCCATCGAGCATTTGATCGCTGTAATGACAGGCAATTAGCCCTAGAAACGCTCAATAAATACGAACAAATTGATTGTATTTTAACAAGCGGCGGAGTAGAACAGCCAATTACTGAAAACATCCAAACCCTTAAAACCCTCCAAAAGCAAACAACAAAGAAAATTCTTGTAGGAGGCGGCGTAACTTACACAAGTGCAACCACGCTCCTAGAGGCAGGGCTCGATTCAATCCATATCGGCAGTCTTGGGCGAAAACAACAGAAAATGGACCAACCAATCGACACCGAAATGATTGCCAAACTTATTATAATGTAACCACAGAAATAGCGAATTAGTTCGAAGAAAAGAAAAAGCTTAGCTTTTTCTTTTTTTTACGATATTTGTTATAATAGAAACATGGCTAATAAATAAAAACGGGGGAAACAATGATGGAGCAACGAATCAGTCAAATTCATAAGCAACAAAAGCACTACTTTTCAACCAACCAAACAAAGCAGCTAGCAACAAGAAAAGCGGCACTTAAAAACCTCTACAAATCCATCTGCAACAATGAAACAGCAATTATTGAAGCCCTGCAAAAGGATCTTGGAAAACCGCTGTTTGAAATCTACACAACAGAAATAGGCATCATCAAAAAGAGCATCAAAACAGCAATTAAGCAACTTGACAAATGGGCCAAACCGCAAAAAGTTGCAACAAGCATGATAACATTTGGTGCCAAAAGTCAAATTCAACGCGAACCACTAGGTCTAATCTATATCATTGGGCCCTTTAATTACCCCTTTCAACTCGTGATGCAACCGCTAATTGGTGCAATTGCAGCGGGAAATACAGCCATTATCAAACCATCAGAACAAACCCAAAATGTTAGCAAAATCATCGCCAAAATCATCGAAGAAGCCTTCAATAAACAATACGTCTGCGTCATTGAAGGCGGCCGCCAAGAAAATGAAATACTCTTAAACCAACCATCAGACCTCATCTTTTTTACGGGAAGTAGCAAGGTGGGCAAAATTATTATGGAAAAAGCAGCTAAAAATTTAACACCAGTCATTCTTGAACTAGGTGGCAAAAGCCCCGTTATCATTGATGGCACGACTAATTTAACCAAAACGGCGCAGCGCATTATCTGGGGAAAGCTTCTTAACACGGGGCAAACATGCATCGCTCCCGACTACATCCTCGTCCAAAACCAACACAAAAAGGCCCTCATAAGCGAACTCATTAAAGCAGTAGAACAATTCTATCCCAAGAATAATCAAAGCGCAGCAAACTATGGCAAAATAATCTCACAAACCGCATGTAACCGCCTAATCAACCTCATTAAAACCAACCACGAAGCAATCGTTTTCGGTGGAGACTATAACAGCCAAAAGCGTTACATTGGCCCAACAATTTTTGACTGCCCAAAGCTTGAAACAACACTAATGGAAGAAGAAATTTTTGGACCACTACTCCCCGTTTTTGGTTATGGTACGCTTGAAGAAGCAATCACCATCATCAAAGGGCACAGTAAACCACTGGCGCTATATCTTTTTTCCCAAGAGAAAGTGGTTGTATCGCAGATTCTAAGCGAAATATCAAGTGGATCGGTTGCTATTAATCAGACAATTTTACAAGTTGCCAATGAACATCTCCCTTTTGGTGGCGTTGGAGCGTCGGGTATGGGGAATTATCATGGTATTTACAGCTTTCAAGCCTTTTCCCACAGCAAATCAATTCTCAAACAAAGCATGCTCTTCCAACCAAAATACCTCTTTCCACCATATAGCGAAAAACTAACAAAACTAGTCCAAAGACGACTAAAATAGGAGCGAATAAAATGAATGTTAAACGCCAAAACATCACCTTTGAAACAAACGCAAATATTATTGTTATCAGTGACATCCATGCAAATTACAAAGCCTTAAAAAGTCTACTAAAAAAAGTCAATTACAACGAAAAAAAAGATTATCTAATCATCCTAGGAGACATAATCGAAAAAGGCAAGCATAATATCAAAACGCTTGCCTACATTCGCAAATTAGAACAGAAAAGTGACCGTCTATTCGTTATTGAGGGCAATTGCGATGCGCTAATAAACCACCTCTTAGAAGATGAAAACAAACTTTTGGCTTATATTAATCGCGTTGGCGACTCCCTACTATTAGAATGGATCAAAAAATTAAAACTAGCTAAAAATAATGGTCAAATCGGTAAAGCAATTAAGCAACATTATGCCGCTGATTTAGCATGGCTAGATCAACGCCCGACAATTATTTCCAGCAACGAACTAATTTTTGTGCATGCGGGGATCCCCCAAGGAGAATTAAACACAGAAAGAGAAACAATGCTAACAGTCAAAAATGCGGGAATAGCTGATCATCCTGAAACAAAAACCGTAATTTTAGGCCATTTTCCCGCCATCAACTACCGTAAAACTGGCGACTACACCCATGAAATCTACATTGATCAAATTAGGAAAACGATCTCAATTGATGGTGCCAATCAACTTAAAGAAGATGGACAACTAAATGCCTTAATCATCAAAAAAGTAGGAAAAGAACTAACATTTACAACCGACTTTGTTGACCTAAAACCAGAAGTAAAAATAAAACATTCATATCTTGCACCGCTAAAAGAAACAATCCAAGAAAATATTAATTGGCCATATGCCCTAGAAAAAGGCGAAATTATTGAGCGGACCGTTTTTTTTACAAAATGTTATATTGAAGCACGGGGGATACAATGGTTTAAAAATGAATATCTTACTTTCCTTGAAAACAACCAATACGAACTAAACATATACCACTCAACCGCAATATTAAGTGTGGAAATCGACGATATTGTGACAATTATCGACGACACAACCACGGGCTACATTTACATAAAAAAAAAGGGAATCCTTGGTTGGATTCCCCGATATTGTATTGCAAAAAAGGCGGATTAACCGTCTTTTTTTCTATTAATGTGAAAAGTATTTCTCTAATTCCCAACGACTAACTTTGACATTATAATGATCCCACTCATGGAGTTTTGCTTGCCGATATCGCGTATAAATATGTTCACCTAATGCTTGCTGAATAAAGATATTCTTATCTAATTCTTGCAGGGCCTCATAAAGTGTAACTGGTAAATGCTCTAAATTAGTTGAACGCACTTGATCAGCATCAACATCAAAAATATCACTACCAATAGCCATCCCCGGATCAAGTTTATTTTTAATACCATCAAGTCCAGCTGCAAGTAAAACACAAAGCGTTAAATAAGGATTAGCAAGCGGGTCAGGATTACGCACTTCAATTCTTGTAGCAAGCCCCCTAGCAGCTGGAATTCTGACAAGTGAACTCCGATTACTTTCAGAATAGGCAACATAACATGGTGCCTCAAACCCGGGAACAAGCCGCTTATAAGAATTTACAGTTGGATTTGTAATAGCGCAAAAACCTTTAGCATGCTTCATAATTCCAGCGATAAAATGACGGGCATTATCACTAATTTGTTGTGGATCACGAGGATCATAAAAAGCATTTTTACCATCTGCTGTAAAAAGTGATAAATTAGTATGCATCCCACTACCAGCAATGAGTGAATATGGCTTAGCCATAAATGTTGCATGGAGTTTATGGCGCGTGGCAACTTCGCGAACAACGGTTTTAAATGTTTGTAAATTATCAGCTGTCTGTAGAGCATCAGCATATTTCCAAGTAATTTCATTTTGCCCGGGGCCAACCTCATGATGACTTGCTTCAACTAAAAATCCGAGACGCTCAAGCTCATAAACAATTTCACGACGGCAATCTTCCGACTCATCAATAGGTGACTGGTCAAAATAGCCACCAGAATCGCTTGGTTGCAGTGAACGTGGCTCAGTAGGTATTTCCTTAAAAAGATAGAACTCAGGCTCAAAACCAACATTAAAAGCAGAAAAACCAAATGTGTGGAGTTCTCCCAGAAGACGTTTCAAATTAGTCCGCGGATTTCCAATAAACTGGGCCCCATCTAATGTATAAGTATCACAAACAAACCGTGCAACCCCAGTTTCATGCACCGATTTCTCATAATGGAGAACCCTCCACGTTTCAATTTCTGGTTGCAAAAACATATCCGACTCATGGATTCGTGTAAATCCTTGAATTGAAGAACCGTCAAACATTATTTTCCCCTCCAAGACATCATCTAACTTTCTTGCAGGCACCTCAACATTCTTCTGTTTACCGAGCAAATCCGTAAATTGCAAGCGGAGATAGGCAATATTATATTTCTTAATATCCGATTTAATGTTTTCCAACAAAATTGTTTTATCCATCGTTTAGAGACCCTCTTTCATTTTTTATTTTATAAAGAATGATATCCTTTTTCACGACATTTGTCAATAAAAAAGAGCGATAACGCTCCTTTTTATTGAATAATTAAATTGAATCGAGTAATTGATGAACCTGCTCCCACTGTTCCATAAGCAACAGTAACTTAGCTTCAGCATCCAGCTTTTTAGCCGCAAATTCTTGCGACTTTTGATAATCCGAATAAATTTCCTCATCAAAAAGCGCTTTTTCTACCAAAACGAGTTCTTGCTCCAAAACATCAATTTCAGCTTCAATCGCCGCCGCTTGATTTTTAAGCCGCCGCTGCTTCGCCTGCTGCTGTTTTTGCTCTATTCGATCAACTTGCGCATCTTTAACAACAGTCTCCGTTTCGTCTTCAACATCATTATTACTTGTTGAAAAAAGCTCGAAACTGGCATAATCATCAAAAAAATACACCTTATGCTGATGGAAGAAAATTATTTTAGTTGCCAGGCGCTCAATAAAATCACGGTCATGCGAAGCAAATAAAACAGTCCCATCAAATTTCAAGAGACTCTCGACCAAAGCATCTTTTGATTGTAAATCCAAGTGATTGGTTGGCTCATCAAGCAGCAATGTATTTGCCTTTTCAAAGCAAAGTAGAGCAAGCAGTAGACGCTGCTTCTCCCCCCCACTTAATGTTGTATTATTCATATGAACATCTTCTTGAGGGAACCCAAAGCGTGCTAAAATCGGATAAATAATTTCACGGTTAGCATCCGGATAAACATCAGCAAAAGTATCATAAACACTGACACTCTTCGTTGAAAACACCTGTTGTTGTTGGAAATAGGCAATATCAACATGATGACCAAAATCAATTTTACCAGCAATAGGTGGAATATTATTGACTAAAGTTGACAATAAAGTCGACTTGCCAATTCCATTTTTTCCAACTAGGGCAATGCGTTCAAAGCGGAGTACATCAAAATTCAGCGTTTCATAAAGGGGGGCTTCATAACCAATCGACGTTCCATCAAATTTAAAAATAAACTTGCCACTTGTTCGATTTGTGGGTAAATTAAATGGTTTAAGCGTCGTTGCCAGTTTTAATTGCTTGACATCATCCATCTTATGTAATTTCTTAGCAGCACTCTGAGCGCGATTTGCGGTAGAAGCACGGGCCTTATTTTTAGCAATAAACTGTTCGAGTTTTTGCTTTTCACTAATAATTGCAGCTTGCGACTTCTCCAAAAAGGTAATATGCTCAATAAGATATTGCTTATAATTTTTATACGTCCCATTATATGTAACAAGTGAAAAAGAAATAACTTGCCAAACGGAAGTTGCCAGCGAAGCAAGCAACTTTTCATCGTGGCTAATTAAAATAATTGCCTTTGGATAAGACGCTAAATAGGCATCCAACCAAATAATAGTCTCAATATCGAGATGATTTGTTGGCTCATCGAGCAAAAGCACATCGGGTTGTTCCAACAATAATTTAGCCAAATGCAATCTAATTTGCTGCCCCCCACTCAAGGAAAAGACAGACAGAGACCACATCGATTCACTAAAGCCAAAACGCGTGAGCAGCATTTTAATTTTCGTTTCCAGCTGATAAATCCCTTTTTGGTTAGCCTCTAACTGCAAGCTCTCATAGCGCGTGCTCAATTTTTCAAAAGCCTCACTACCATAGTTTGTCGTTGCAAAAAGCAACTCACACGATCGAATCGTCTCCAAAATAACCAAATCTTTTTCAATTACATTAAGCATCGTCTGATAAACGGACTCATCAACAAAAAATTGGGCATGCTGATCGGCATAGCCAACAGTTGTCCCGCCACTATAATTAATTGCGCCATTATCAGGTGCCTCAATTTCAGCAAGAATTTTTAATAATGTTGACTTCCCTGTTCCATTAGGACCAACAAGGACAATTTTCTGCCCTTGATGAACTGAAAAGCTCGC
This sequence comes from Culicoidibacterales bacterium, assembly GCA_051652245.1. Lineage (GTDB taxonomy): Bacteria > Bacillota_I > Bacilli_A > Culicoidibacterales > Culicoidibacteraceae > BHER01. The sequence goes on from JBOFTV010000045.1 coordinate 9,362, forward strand.
ATCTTCAAATACGAGCTGATCACCATAATATTTAGTTAAGCCCGAAGCTGTCAAATATTGTTTCATAAAATGCCTCCTATAGGGTTTTCTCACAATAGGTAATATACTTTTTAAACGCTTCTGTTTGGGCTTTAATTAGATTTCTCTTCATAAAACGCTGGAAAAAAGAGTCATTTTCAAGTATAATTAACAGAGATACAACTGTATTATTATCAGCAGTTTCAAATAACCAAGAAATTGTAATTTTTGATTGTTTATTGACTAAACTATATTCAAAACAGTAAGGTTTTTCATGTTTTGTAATAGTTGCAGTGTACTCAACATCTTGGCCAAAACTATGCTCAACGTATTTAAATTTTGTCCCAATAGGTTGTGTATACGAAGTGTTGAACGTCACCGATTTTTGATTTAAATCGAGTAAAACAGCATTAGTAAAACGCGAAAAAACAGCAGAAATATCATGGGCAAATGAATGCTTATATTTACTTTGTTTCATTAAAATGGCCTCCTTTTATAATATACTTGGAAAATAACAAGTACACTAATACTAATACAAATGAAGAGAAAAATCAATATAAAAACAATATTTAAAAAAGAAATAGAGGAAAAGTAATGATAAATATTTTTGACAATCGTACAAGGGAGTTAAAAGAATTCATTCCAATTAACAAAAATCGTGTCAGAATGTATGTCTGTGGTCCAACCGTCTATAATTATATTCACATTGGAAATGCTCGCCCAGCCGTTTTTTTTGACGTTGTTAGTCGTTATTTTATGTATCAGGGATATGAAGTTGATTTTGTTAGTAATATTACGGATATTGACGATAAAATAATTCAACGTGCTCAAGAAGAAGGGGTAACAGAACAAGAAATCACCCAAAAATATAGCGAAGCATTCCTAGAAGACTGTGCAAAATTAGGTGTCTGCCTGACAACAAAACGACTATATGCAACAGAATATATTACTGAAATCATCACCTATATTCAACGCCTAATTGCAGCAGAGGTCGCATATGTTGTCAATGGATCAGTCTATTTTGACATCGCAAAAATAGACGTTTATGCTGAACTCTCAAAGCAAAGCATAGCAGGCATGCAAATAGGAGCAAGAATCGAAGAAAACTTAGAAAAGAAATCAGCAATTGACTTCAACCTCTGGAAACCAACAACAAAAGGCCTCAACTGGGACTCACCTTGGTCTAGAGGACGACCGGGATGGCATACGGAATGTGTAGCAATGATTGAGGCACACTTTGGTGGTCCAATTGATATTCATGGAGGTGGAATGGATTTGAAATTCCCCCATCATGACAATGAAATCGCCCAGGCAAAAGCCTTAGGTTGCAATGTCCTAGCAAATTATTGGATGCACAATGGTTTTGTCGAATTAGACACCCAGAAGATGTCAAAATCACTAGGTAATTTTTCACTAGCCACAGATGTAATTGAGCAATATGGCGCAAAAGCTGTTCGGTTTTGGCTCCTATCAGTCCAATACAGTCAACCCCTAGCTTTTAGCCCCGATATTTTATTAGAAACCCAACAAATTGTTGAAAAAATGCAACAAATGTACGAAGATGTAACAACACAATTAAAAATAAATAATTATTTGGCCAAAAACTTGATTTCGAGCGAAAGAGTATATGAGCAACAACAAAAATTTGAAGCTGCGATGAACAATGATTTTAATACAGCAAATGCGATTACAACTTTACATGAAATAACCAAACAGATGAATATCCATTTGCGCCAAGGGGAGAAAAGTTATGGTGTACTATCACAGTATGCAATGCTCTTTTCTAAAATTGACGAAGTATTAGGATTAAACTTAGCAATTGAAATCACCATTGATGCGCCAACAATCCAAACCTATAAGTCTTGGCAAGAAGCCAAAGCAAGTAAAGACTTTATCACAGCAGACAAGCATCGCAACGCTTTACTTGCTAAAAATATACGCGTAAGATAATAATAAATATATTAAGAAATAAAGGAGCATAATAATGCAAATAATCTATGGGAAAAACAGTGTAGAAACATACCTTCAATATGCAGACAAGCTAGTCAAAGAAATTCTATTATATGAGGGAGTAACGGAGAAAACAAGCGAAGAAATCATGACACTTGCCATCAAAAAGCAAATAAAAGTAACAATAATTAACAAAAAAGAACTACAAAAATATGTTGACCCCAAAGCTGTCCACCAGGGAATACTTGCAAAAACAGATGATTTTAAATATGCAGATCTGCATACTGTTTTATCTAATGTTAAACAATTGGAGCGTCCACCTTTTTTTCTTCTAATTGATCAGCTACAGGATCCGCGGAATTTGGGGGCTATTTTGCGTAGTGCTGATTGTGCAGGTGGAGTAGATGGGGTAATTATTACCAAGCATAATAGTTGTGAGGTAACAGCAGCAGCAATTAAAACATCAACAGGGGCAGCACTTAATATTCCGATTATCCAAGTAGTCAATGCTAAAAATGCAATTACAGCACTTAAAAAGGCCGGAATTTGGATTTGTGGTTTAGATATGGATGGCGCAGTTGACTACCGCAAGCAGGATTATTTAATGCCGCTTTGCTTAATTGTTGGTGGTGAAGATAAGGGGGTTCGCCACATTATTAAAAGGGAAAGTGATTTTAACGTATTCATACCAATGCATTCAGCAACAGTAAATTCATTGAATGTGTCGGTCGCAACAAGTTTATTAGTATATGAAGTTATGTATCAACGCGCAAAATAAACGTAAGGAGAAATTATGGGGGAACCAAGTTATGACGAGTTATATTACTTAGCTTGTGAGAAAAATGAAATGGCAGAGAAGATGCTTTGCCAACGAATTGAAAGATATTTACAGTGGCTCTGTTTTGTTAAAGCAAATGATTTTTTGCGAACAGAAGACATAATGTCATATGGATGGCAAGGCTATATTGATGCAATGCAACGGTATTTGCCTGGTCATAACACAACTTTTAAGACATTTGCCCAGTTTTGTATCAAAAGAAGATTAATCGATGTCCAGAGGGGAAGAAATAAGCGCACAATGAAAGCACATATGACAAGCCTGCTTATTTCGGATGAGAAAGTGGCTTATACGGTCGAAACACGCTACACAACTCAAATTACTGATGAAAATATGATATTTGAAACATTTTGGAAACAATTAGTCGCCAAAGAGCGCTTGCTCCTAAGTAAATATACTTTTGGTGAAAGCATTGACGAAATGGCAACATACTTTCAGTGCTCAAATGCTTCAATTTACAAGAAAATTAGAGGCTTAAGAACCAAACTTGTCCAAAGCATGAGCGGAAACCAATAAATAAAAATGAGGTAACAATAATGGAAAAACAAACACATGTGCAAAAAATTAACTATAATACTGAACAAGAGAAAATTACCAAAGCGTATCGCTTAAAAGGAATACGGCCAAAAGTTATTGTTCATAGTTGTTGTGCACCATGCAGCACATATGTCTTAGAAAAATTAGTCGTCGATATGGATGTGACAATCTATTTTTATAACCCTAATATTCATCCAAAGCAAGAGTACCTTAGGCGAATGGATGCGCAAAAAGCATTTATTGATGCTTTCAATCATAAAACATCAGCAAATGTAGAATTTCTACCAGCACGGTATGAACCCAAAGAATTCTATGCCAAAACCAAAGATTTAGCGGATGAAAAAGAAGGTAGTGGTACAAGATGTGCTGTTTGTTATGAACTAAGAATTGATCAAGCTGCACAAAAAGGCGCAGAATTATCCTATGATTTTTTTGCCAGTGCGCTAACATTAAGTCCCAAAAAGAATAGTCAAAAGATCAATGAAATTGGCAAGCAATTAGAAGAAATTTATGACATTGCTTACTTGCCCTCAGACTTTAAAAAGAATAATGGCTATAAAAGATCAATTGAACTCTGTGGAGAATATGATGTCTACCGCCAGTGTTATTGCGGTTGTGTCTTTGCTGCTAAGCAGCAGGGAATTGATTTTAAAGAGGTCATTGCTAAGGCAAAACAAGCGCAAATGGAAAAGCAAGCGCAAATGGATGAAAAGTGAGTTAAATAACTTTTTTTGATGACAATAATGCTGAATATCCATGCTATTTTTGCTGAAATTGTGATATAATGAAAGAGATGTGGCAGATTGCTTATTTTAATTTATTAAAATGTCAAAATAATAGTATGGAGGAAAACAGTATGAATTTAATTGAAACAATGAAAGTAGAAATCAAAGGAAAAGGACTAAGACTAGTCTTACCAGAGGGGTGGGATAGTCGCGTGCTGAATGCTGCAGCAAGATTAGTCTCTGAAAACCTAGTGCACCCAATTTTACTAGGAGATAAGATGACAATTTTACAAACGGCTAAAGGTTTAGGTCTAAATCTTGCAGAAATGGAAATTATTGATCCGAAAACATATGCTGGTTTTGAGGATATGGTAGCATCATTTGTTGAACTACGTAAAGGCAAAATTACAGATAAGGAAGCACGAGAAATGCTTCAACAAACGAACTATTTTGGAACGATGCTAATTAAACTTGGCTTGGCTGATGCTTTGGTGGGTGGTGTGATTTATTCAACGGCTGATACTGTAAGACCTGCATTACAAATTATCAAAACAAAGCCAGATGTTGCAAAGGTTTCAAGCATGTTTTATTTACACAAGGGTGCAGATTCTTATATTTTTGGTGACTGCGCCATTAATGTTAACCCTGATGCGGTTGATTTAGCTGATATAGCTACTGGTTGTGCTCTAGCAGCAACAAAATTTGGTATTAATGAACCAAAAGTAGCCTTTTTGAGTTATTCTTCCAAAGGATCAGGTGCAGGACCAGATGTTGAAAAAGTACAACAAGCAGCAAAATTATTCCAACAACAGCATCCAAATATTCCGTGCGACGGAGAATTACAATTTGACAGTGCTGTTGTCCCAAGTGTTGCAATTCAAAAAGCACCAACATCAGATGTTGCAGGTTATGCAAATATCCTAATATTTCCTGATTTACAATCAGCAAATATTGGCTATAAAATTGCCCAACGATTTGGAGGGTATGAAGCATTAGGACCGATTTTATTAGGTTTGAATTCACCAATTAATGATTTAAGCCGTGGAGCAAGTGTAGAAGATATTTACAAAGTTGCAATTATTACTATAGCGCAAATCAGAGCATAAAAATTAAAACAAAGCAGGGGAATCCTTGCAAGAGCAAATGCTTCTCAATTGAGAAGCATTTTTATGCACAAAGTAAGTGTTAAATTTAAAGGAGCAATTCCATGAAAATATCAGTCATAAAATACTGTGAAAGCTGCAAAAAAAGAGGTCCCACAGTAAAAACGCAATTATTACCCAAAATTAAAAAGGCATTTCCGGATGCCTTATTAGAATCAAAGTGCCTTTCATTTTGTGGGCCCGGATCAAGACAACCATTTGTTTATGTTGATGATACACTAATTTATGCAGCAGATGATGAACAGCTGATTGCAAAAATTAAAGAACATCTCGAGCAAGAATAATATTGGCAAAGAAAAGGAGGAATGTTCGATGCAAAAGCAAAAAGTTTTTCGCGACCCAATTCACAATTATATCAAAGTTGACACCCCGTTAGTTTGGGAATTGGTTAACACTGCTGCTTTTCAAAGGTTAAATAACATCCGCCAACTGGGTGGCTCATTCCAGATTTTTCATGGTGCTGTGCACACAAGATTTGGTCATTGCTTAGGTGTTTACGCGATTGCCTACGACATGATTGCCCAGGTTACAGAACTAAGAAGTGCCTTAAGTTATCGCCAAACACTGCTGTTTTATTGTGCTGCTCTATTACATGACTTAGGTCATGGACCATTTTCACATGCATCTGAAGCTTTTCTAAGAGTACATCATGAAAAGATGACATGTAGAATAATCTTAGAAGATGAAGAAATACGTACAATTTTAGACAACGTCGACAGTGAATTTGCAAATGACGTTGTCCTGATTATTCAAAAGAAATTTAGCAACAAACTTATTGTCCAACTAATTTCAAGTCAAGTAGATGTAGACCGCATGGATTATTTACTTAGAGATGCCTATTATGCGGGAGTCCCTTACGGGAAATATGATCGCGCGCGAATTTTACGCGTGATGAAAGTTAGTAATAACCGAATTCATTTTAAAGAATCAGGTATATGTGCGCTAGAAGATTTCATGCTAAGTAGATATCATATGCGGATTCAAGTATATGGAAATATCAAAGGTCAAGCATTTGAAGTTCTGCTGATGCTTAGCACGATGCGATTTATTGCCATATGGGAGCAGAAATTATTGCCAAATCAGCGAATTTATCAGAAAATGTATAACTTCTTAACCTTGAATGAGAAAAGTACGATAACGGATTTCCTTTCATTTGATGACCATCTCTACATTGCCGTGCAAAAAATGTTAATGGAAGAAACAGATGTCACAATGGTCAAGCTGGCAACAGATATTTCACATAGGAGGCTACCACATGTTTTTAGTATAGCGGATAAATTAGCGTTTGAAACAATTCAAGCACAGCTAGTCAAACTACGAGCAGAAGGTGATCAACGTGGATTCTATGCCCATATTTTTGAGGATATTGATGGAGCATTGTATAATTATGACACCAAAGATAGCATCAGTATTTACAAAAAGGATGGAACAATTGCACCAATTGAGCAATGTTCAACAATTATTAAAGCACTGCAACAAGAACAAGTTAAGCAAAATTATCATTTGTTTATCGTAAAAGATGAAGGTATAGAAAAAGATAGTGACATTTCAACAATTTTAGCATACTTAGGAATAAAATAATAAGAATAACACTTGCCTTTTAACCGCTAAATCGCTATAATTTTATAAGGAAAAACAAAGGAGAAGAGCAACTGTGTTAACAAAGAAAGTATTATTTTCAAGCACCGTGACGCTAAATGGAGAAATAGAACAGACATCTTACATTGTGGATGCACACATAAAAGTAAAAGATGGCGCTCTGCAGATACTAACGTTTATTGAACCTAAGATGGCAGAATCTGAAAAAGAAACGATGACAAAAATTATCATTGATGGTGGTAAACTCGAATTAATCAGAAATGGTGAAGCTTATATGTCACAAGTTTTCCAAGAAAACACCCAAAGTACTGGAAAATACGAAACAACGTATGGACACTTTATTACCAGAGCAAGGACAACCAAATTAGACATATCTGGTGATGAAAAGAGTGGCAAAATAAAAATTTCATACGACCTATTTCTCAGTGATGTAGAAAGCGGACATTTCGAGTTAAAAATAGCTTATCAAGATTAAAGGAAAGGACGTGCCATATTTTGGTTAAACAACAACTAACAAAAATTATTAAAGATGCACTCGAAAATCAGTATGAGGCAGTTGACTTTTCTGATATAAATATCGTTTTTCAAGTGCCAAAAGATGCAATCAATGGTGATTTATCAACAAATCTTGCAATGCAACTTGTCAAAAGACTCAATCAAAAACCGCAAGAAATAGCAGCATGTATAATTGCTAGAATTAAGAAAAATGATTTGCTAGAAGATGTGCAAATTGCGGGTGCGGGTTTTTTAAATTTTTATTTGAAGAAAACAGATATATTTAGTCAATTAGATGAAATGATCAAGCAGGGAGCAGCATTTGCTCAAAAGGATCAAACAGGAAAAGCCGTTAATATTGAGTATGTTTCAGTAAATCCAACAGGTGATTTACATATTGGACACGCGCGTGGAGCAGTGTATGGGGATGTGCTAGCAGCAATTTTAGCTAAGGCGGGAAATGATGTGACAAAAGAGTATTATATCAATGATGCTGGGAGCCAAATTGCTAAACTAGGAAAATCAGTATACGCCCGCTATTGCCAAGCACTAGGTGAAGATGTGGAAATGATTGAAGACGGATACCATGGAAATGACATTAAAGTTATTGCCCAGAAAATGGTAGTAGAACATGCGGCTAAAATAGCAAACTTAACAGAAAAGCAGCGTGCTATTTTTATTGCGGAATATGCATTAGTTGAAGAATTAAGAAAAATAAAAGAGGATTTAGGACTACTAACAATTGAACATGATGTCTGGTTTAGTGAACGAACGCTCTATGAAAACCAAGCAATTATAGCAATTTTAGAACGCCTCAAACAGCGTGGAATGACATATGAATTAGAGGGAGCAGTTTGGTTGAAATCAACAGAATTTGGTGATGATAAAGACCGTGTACTTGTCAAAAGTGATGGCAGCTACACATATTTAACACCCGATATTGCTTATCATGCGGATAAAATAGAACGGCTAGGACGAGAAAACAGACAATTAATTGATATTCTAGGAGGAGATCATCATGGCTATGTTGCCAGAATGAAGGCGGCCTTACAGACATTAGGATATGGACCAGATATTTTGGCGGTCGAATTAATTCAAATGGTTCGTTTCATCCAAGACGGTGTTGAAGTCAAAATGAGTAAAAGAACGGGTAATTCAATTACAATGCGTGAGCTAATTGAAGAAGTTGGAGCTGATGCTGTGCGGTATTTCTTTAGCATGAGAAGCTGTAACACGCCATTAGATTTCAACATGACACTTGCTAAGGAACAATCAAGTAATAACCCGGTTTATTATGTTCAATATGCCCACGCGCGGATTTGTTCAATTATTGCAAATGCACAGGAGCATATTTCAATAGATAGCTTTGTGTACGACAATACTTATGACTTGCTAATTCACCCAAAAGAGCAAGAACTTGCTAAAAAGCTGAATCAATACAGCGATGTCATTGATAATGCTGCACGTCGATTAGAGCCATTCAAATTAACTTATTATGTCCAAGAATTAGCAGCAGAATTTCATGGATTTTATAATGCGGTTAAGGTAATTGACCCAACAAATCTACCATTGTCAGAGCAACGATTAAAATTATTACTAGCAACAAGAGCGATTTTAAAAAGTGCTTTTGCGATAATAGGTATTGATGCACCAGATAAAATGTAGTAAACTAAATAGATAGAGAAAATAATGAAAAGAGGAATTTACATGTCTAAATTCAAGAAATATACAGATGAACAATTAAAAGAAATGTCACTAACAGAATTAGCCTACATCTACATGACAAGCTTAAAGAAGCCAGTAAGCTTCAATCGCCTAACTGATGTCGTTTTCGAAGCCATCGACGACCTAGACTCAAAGGAAAAAAAGATGGGCCAATTTTATACTGATTTGACAATTGATGGACGTTTTGTGACGTTTTCAAATGGTCGATGGGATTTAAGATATCGCCATCGCTTTGAAGCATTTGATTTAGATGACGAATTAATTTTAGAAGTAGAAATGGAACCAATGGATGAAACACCTTTAGAAATCACAATTAACGATGATGACTATGAAGGAATGCCAAAAACTGATAAAATTGACGTTGATATGCTTGTTCAGCGAACAGCTTCAGAAGAAGAAGCTGACGATTACGAATAGGAAGTAAAAGTAGAAAAGCAATTTTCTACTTTTTTTAGCAATAAAAGCAGTAGAATTATGCGAAAGAATAACTATACACTAAAAAGAAGTCCATGACCGTTAAAAGATTATGTTTATATTTACTTTCGCCTAAAAATTATGGTATAATCTAAGACGTGAGTAAAAATTACTCTCCTTGCTTGTATTAGACAAGCCACAGACCATAAGGAGGTGCAACAAATGCGCAAGTATGAAATTATGTATGTTTTACGTGCAGACCTAGCTGAAGAAGCTCGTCAAGAAATGGTTACTTATTATGCAGACATTTTAACAAAAAATGGAGCAACAGTAACAAAATCAGACGAATGGGGAATTCGCGATTTAGCTTATTCTATCCAAAAGCAAACTAAGGGTTATTATGTTGTTTTGGAAACAGAAGCAACAAATGAATCAATTAGTGAATTCACTCGTCTAGCTCGTATTAACGAAAGTACATTACGATTCATCGCAATTCGTGATGAAAGAAAATAATGAAAATAACGGAATTGGACAAGAAATGAGGAAAGAGAATGATTAATAGAGTTGTGTTAGTTGGAAGACTAACAAAAGACCCTGAATTACGTCAAACACAAACAGGAATTTCTGTAGCTACATTTACGTTAGCAACAAATCGAACATTTGCAAATCAAAGTGGAGAGCGCGAAGCGGATTACGTACCATGTGTTATTTGGCGTAAGCAAGCTGAAAATGTTGCTCAATATGTTGGTAAGGGATCACTTGTAGGAGTTGAAGGTCGCCTTCAAACTCGTTCATATGACGCTGCTGATGGAACAAAGCGATTTGTAATGGAAGTTGTTGCCGATAGTGTCCAATTTTTAGAATCACGTAATGCCCGCTCAGGTGGTGCAGGACAAGTCGCTGCAAATAACAATTATAATAATAATCCCGGACAGGCTAATCAAAATGCACCAGCAGATGTTGCGTTTAGCTTTGAAAATGATAATAGTTTTGATATTTCAGATGATGATTTACCATTCTAATTAAATAAATAATAGGAAGGAGTCTTATTCTATGGCTTATAATCGTGGAGGACGTCGTGGACGTCGTAAAAAGTCTTGTTACTTTACAGTAAATAAAATCAGTTATATTGATTTTAAAGATGTAGAGTTATTAAAGAAATTCGTTTCTGACCGTGGTAAAATTTTACCTCGTCGTCAAACAGGAACAACAGCAAAATATCAACGTGAGTTGACAATTGCTATTAAAAGATCACGTCAAATGGCATTAATTCCATTTGTAGTTGGTTAATTTATATTGGAGGTTACTATTACGATAGTAACCTCTTTTTTATGAAAAAAGTCGGACCTCGTATCGGAATAAGCGGGTTTATTGCTGAAAAAGAATGCGATGAATGGACTTTTTTTTAGAGAAGGTGTATAATGGTTAGAAACAGTAAATAAGTAAAAGTTAGAAGGAGCGTGGACAGTACAGTGTTTATATTGACTGGAATCCAGAATTTGTCTGGAATAAATAGTATGTTTGAAACAGGATTAGGAGAGTTTCTGAGTTGGCTGCTTGTATTGGGCTATCATGCAATGATGATAACGATACAAGGTTTGGCGATGATTCCATTCTTTTATACAATTTTCTTAGTATTTATATCTTGGAAGAAGCCTGAGCGTGATTATCAACATCATGCACCAGAAAAGAAATTTCTGGTCTTTGTTCCTTCACACAATGAAGAAAATGTTGTAGGGCATATTATTGAAAATTTACTTTTTAAGATGAACTACCCCAAAGAATTATTCGATGTCTATGTAATTGCTGATAATTGTAGCGATAGTACAGCAGCTATTTCGCGTAGTGCTGGAGCAAATGTTATTGAGCATTTTAGTGCTCCTGGCGAGCCTAAGGGGAAGCCTTATGGAATTAAGTATGCCTTAGATTATATTGGTGATCGACTTAGTAACTATGATTATGTTGCTATTTTTGATGCTGATAATCTTGTTGGCGTAGATTATTTTGCGGAGATGAACTCACAGTTATTGTCTGATCCAACAATTAAGGTGTCACAAGGTTACCTAGATGCCAAAAATGTTGATAGCTCAATTGTATCACTGGGATATTCAATGGCGTATTACCAAACAAATCGCTTTTTCTGTTACGCAAGAAATAAAATTAAAATGTCGCCAGTAATTGGTGGAACCGGATTTGTTATGGATGTAAAAGTATTAGAAGAAATTGGTTGGACGGTAAATTCATTGACTGAGGATTTAGAATTTCAAATGCAATGTGTGCTAAACAACTATCGTATTGTTTGGAATCACTTTGCGCCAATTTACGATGAAAAGCCTACAGAGTACACACAATCGATTATTCAGCGTGTTCGCTGGTCGAGAGGACACTGGACTGTCAAACATCGTTATTTTAATGACGTGATTAAAAAGAGCTTTTTAGCATATTACCGCGAGGGTAGAATAGATGGCGTAAGTTTAGATGCTGCGCTTTATATCTTCGCACCATTCATTGCGGGGACATCGCTAATTGCCTTAGTGGCAAACATGATCTTATTCCCGGCGCAGACATTTGTCTTAGTAGGCGTTATCCTCGCTGCAATCTTCATTTCTGTTCATCTGGCAAAATATGCAATGAAAGCAGATAGTAAGCAGACATCAAATAGTTCAGTGGGACGAATGATGTTGGGCATGCTTTGGTATACAATTAGTTCAATGTTTATCCATATCTACGGAATGTTGACATATAAGCAAAATGTCTGGGTCAGAACAGAGCATAAAGTGGACACAGCAATCGAAGATTTATTCTCCGTTTTAGAAAAATAATTTAAAGATTAAAATAAAAGGCAGTACATTTATTTGTACTGCCTTTTTATTGAAAGCACTATCATATGAGAAGTGTTAAAAAAATAGATGAAAAGGGTCAATTTTTGTAAAAAAAGGTGTTTTTTTACAAAAAAAGCGTTGACAAGAACTCCAAAATACGGTATTATATTACTGTTGCCAAAACGTGAGACACTCATTAATACGACAACAAAAAAAAAATATAGTACATGCCTCATTAGCTCAGTTGGTTAGAGCACTTGACTGTTAATCAAGGGGTCTCAGGTTCGAGTCCTGAATGGGGCGCCAGTATTATTTTAGTGGCCCGTTGGTGAAACGGTTAACACACATGCCTTTCACGCATGCATTTACGGGTTCGAACCCCGTACGGGTCACCATTTAATAATTTATGGCTCAGTAGCTCAGTCGGTAGAGCAAAGGATTGAAAATCCTTGTGTCGGCGGTTCGATTCCGTCCTGAGCCACCATCTTAGAGATTATTAAATCACAAATAAATATTGGGCCATCGCCAAGTGGTAAGGCAACAGACTTTGACTCTGTCATTCGTTGGTTCGAATCCAGCTGGCCCAGCCAAATATTTCATACACAGTACCAGATAATGTCCCGGTAGCTCAGTTGGTAGAGCAACTGACTTTTAATCAGTGGGTCGGAGGTTCGAGTCCTCTCCGGGACACCATTTTAATTTAATAATAACAATAAATATAAGCAAAAATATTTATGCCTGGGTGGCGGAACTGGTAGACGCACAGGACTTAAAATCCTGCGGGTGAATAACCCGTGCCGGTTCGATTCCGGCCCTAGGCACCATTTAATTTTTGCGCCTATAGCTCAATTGGATAGAGCGTTTGACTACGGATCAAAAGGCTGTGGGTTCGACTCCTGCTAGGCGCACCATTAAAAATAATAATAGCTTGACTCGGGAAGTAGCTCAGCTTGGTAGAGCACTTGGTTTGGGACCAAGGGGTCGCAGGTTCGAATCCTGTCTTCCCGACCATTTAATTAAAAAAGTGTTTCAAAATAACCCAATATATGCTAAACTATAATAGTGTTTAAAAGTTAGATACATTATAATATGGGGCCTTAGCTCAGCTGGGAGAGCGCCTGCCTTGCACGCAGGAGGTCAGCGGTTCGATCCCGCTAGGCTCCACCAATTTAGTAATAAAATATATTGATGATACGCAGGACTATTGTAATGGCGGTGTAGCTCAGCTGGCTAGAGCGTTCGGTTCATACCCGAAAGGTCGGGGGTTCGACTCCCTCCGCCGCTACCATGATATGGACCCTTAGCTCAGTTGGTTAGAGCTATCGGCTCATAACCGATCGGTCGCAGGTTCGAGTCCTGCAGGGTCCACCATATAAAGGACTGTAAATTAATATATATTTTTGGAGGAATACCCAAGTCTGGCTGAAGGGATCGGTCTTGAAAACCGACAGGGGAGTAACATCTCGCGGGGGTTCGAATCCCTCTTCCTCCTCCATTTTCATTCTTATTACCTAGACACCTTTAATATCGCGGGGTGGAGCAGTTCGGTAGCTCGTCGGGCTCATAACCCGAAGGTCGCAGGTTCAAATCCTGTCCCCGCCACCAATAAAAAACAGTTCTTTTATAGATAAAAGAGTGTTCATCAAATAGTTGTGGTCCCGTGGTGTAGCGGTTAACATGCCTGCCTGTCACGCAGGAGATCGCGGGTTCGATTCCCGTCGGGACCGCCATTTTTTTCAAAAAATTCATTGATAAATATTTGAAAGTATGTTATAATATTAATGTAGTTATCAAATAATACAAACCAAATTGCGGGTGTAGTTTAATGGTAGAACGAGAGCCTTCCAAGCTTTCAGCGTGGGTTCGATTCCCATCACCCGCTCCATTTATGTTTATAAGTATAAGCTTTAGCATATTTGGGCCTGTAGCTCAGCTGGTTAGAGCACACGCCTGATAAGCGTGAGGTCGATGGTTCGAGTCCATTCAGGCCCACCATATTAAAAAAACAAATTCCCTATAAAATATATTAGTCTTAAGGATTGATATAGCACTGTAAAAGTACTATATCAATCCTTTTTTTTATAGTCTAAATGAAAGTGGGTGAAAACTATACATTTTCAGATATCAAGAAGAGTAATTGATCTAATTGTGGATAAAAAGGATACACGACTTAAAAAAAGATAGCAATTCTGTTAAATTGCTATCTTTTTTAATTGGAAACCGATAGTTGTATTTGTTACTTATGCTCACGTTAGAATCACTAGAATCACTATTCCCTCTAATTGATAAAGTTGCTAGTAATAAAAAATATTACTTTGTCTTACTTCACAATTGTCTACAATAACTTTTGCCAATTCCAAACCTTCTGAGTATTCCATACCTGCTTTGACATCATCAGCACAGTAGTTTGTCTGGTTGCTAATACTAAATAAATTTAGATTTGCTATCGTTGTAAAACCTGCTAAGACAAGGAGTATAATCAAGATATTTTTCATGAAAGTCACATCCCTTTTGTTATAATTTTAGCTTTTTTTTATTATTTACCCCACTATAATATTTGTGAAGGATATCTTCATTATATATAACTTCCAAATAAAACACAATAGTTTTCTTTTTTTATATTCAATACAAGCCGAACGTTAAGTCGATAAAAGATTTACAATTTTTTTCCAGACGTTAACATCATTTTAATAAACACTTAATAAAAAATTAACGGATAAAAAATAAAAATGCATCAACCAAAAAAATAAAGATAATAATGATATAATGTTCCTGTGAAGTCCTATTTGCGCTTTTTTTAAATAAAAAAGCTAGGATTTTGCGTTGTCAATGTTGGCATTGATAAATCTAAAGATTGTGGAGGAGAAAAATGGAGAAAAGTTATAAAATTTTGAAGAGTATATTTTCTATACTATTATTTTTACAAGGACTTTATCTAATAAGCGATAAAAAAGTTGAGGCAACAGCAGCCAATTATATTGATGGTGCCCTTTCTGTTAAAACTTGGTCGAATGAGGCGGGAGACTATCCCTCAACACTAATCCTATTGAATGACAAAAGAACAATTTTAAGCTCGGGGTATAATTTTTATGGTATCCTTGGACGAGGAAATACACCTGATTCAAACATCAATCGCGAAACTAAACTAGGTGTAAGTGATACATCGGAAGTACTAGGTGAAATTGAGTCAATGTCAGTTTCAGAAACAAATTCAATTTTACTAGATAGCTATGGTGATGTCTACCTTGCTGGGAGAACAGATCTTTATGCAAAAGGTGATGGGACAACAACAGTTATTGAAACATTGCGGAATCGTGAAGTTACCTTAACCTGGTCACGGAAGTTTATGCGCTTAAATCTTGAGCCCTTGGGTGGCGCTAAAGTTGTACAAGCAGTTGCAGGTTATGGTAGTGTTATACTTCTCGCTGAAAATGGTGATGTTTGGGTAACAGGATATAATCCTTATGGTCAGCTTGGTGTTGAAGCGGGTGACTTTGTGAGACGTTTTACGCGCGTCTTTTCTGGGGCAAAGGAGATTGTAGCAGGGCAGGGTGTGCTGGCGCTTTCCACCTGGATTATTACAACAGAGGGAAAAGTCATGGCTAGTGGGTATAATGGAACAGGTGTATTTAATACCGGTGATTTTGCCTCAAGACGACAATTTTCACAGGTGGAGACACCAACACCAACCAAAGCAGGGGTAAAGCAGATTGTCGTTGGTGATCGCCACGTTAATATTTTGATGGAGGATGGCACATTGTTTACTGGAGGTGGAAATCTCTATGGCACAATGGGCGTTGGACCAAGTCGACCTTCAGGGCAGTTGTTTACAACGTATAGCAATGTTACAAATGAAATAAAATTTCCGCAGCCAATAAAAAGATTGTTTACTGGCGTGAGGAGTAGTTGGCTAGAATTAGAAGATGGGACACTTTGGGCGACGGGGACAAATAGTGACCAAAATTTAGGTTATAAGTTTGAGCGTGATTCTGTACCCTATGGTGAAAATACTTATCATCAAGTTTCTAATCCAGAACGCCTAGTTGAAAATAATACTTATGCAGGGAGAAACGTTATAATCAAATCGGAAGGTGTGGATAATCCAATAGATGTCATGGCAAGCGCATTAGGGACACTACTAATTGATGCAAATGGTAGATTGAAAATAGTTGGACGCTCATATTATCAACAGATTGGTCCCAAAAGTAGCAATGAATTTGACTCAATCGACGTAGATCGTTTTATTTATAATCCGCGAATTCAATTTTTTAATGGGAAAAAGGAGGATGAAAATAGAATTATTGTCGACCCAACAAGTATGAAATTAGGCTTAGGAAAAGTTGATGTTAATCAAGGTGCCCCAGAGGTCGAATTAATTTATGAGTTACGCAGGGATGGAAGCTTAAACCCATTTAGGACAAGAACAGTCTCTTTAAAGGATGGACCAGTGGAGGTGACAATGGCGGATTTAACACTATTTCCTGGAAATTATACAATCACATCATATCGTAAAACAGCGACGGGCCCGCGCCTAGAAAGTACACCCATAGAGCGGCGCTTTACGCTAAGTGTCAATTATGGAAAACCTGGAATTGATACGGAAAATAAATTTATATTAGTAGGAACAGAATTTAATCCTAGAGACGACGTTTACGCACTTAATGATGACCTAATTGATATAACAACGGAAGTTACAGTTGTTGAAAACAATGTCGACACGCAAAAAATTGGCTCATATAACGTTACCTATTCAATCACAAATCAGGGGCTACTAGAGGGAACTACAGTCAAAAAATCAATTCGTGTCACCGTTATAGACCAATTCACAAGCTATGATGAAAATACAGCAATTAGATCAGAACCCTGGACAATAAAACTCAATGATTATCAGGAGTATACCAGTGAAGAATTAATTGCTCTAGCAAAGGTATACGCCTGGGATGTTACATCCAATAGCGAAATAAGCCCAACAGTTAGCAGCAATGAAATAAAGCGTGCTCCAGGCCCTTATTTTGTTACCTTTAGTGGAAATAGCGTAATAAGCCAAACACACATCAATATTATCGATGAAAAAACAACAGAAGATCGAGATACTGGTTTTCTGCTTGAAGATTTCACTATTGATATCAGCGAATTTACAACAGCGGGAACAGTTGCTGATGACACATTAATTAGAAATGCAAAGGGCAAGGCCTGGAGTTTAAGTGAAGGATCGCAATTAAATCAAGTCATCGTCAATAAAGCAAATATAAGCTCAAAATTAGGAGTCTACCAAGTCCAAATAGGAGCAGAAAGTTTAGCCAAGGATGAGGCCGGAAAAAGTCTTTATACGACAGTCAAAACAGCAAAAGTAAGTGTAATTGATACTAATACAACCTATGATAGTCAAACATTACTGCAGGCAGTTCCCTTTAGTATTAGAACAAGTGAGGCAGCAGAACTACTAGAAGATACAGTAGTAGCAAATGAGCAACTCAAAATAAAAGCAAATGTGAAAGCTTGGGATAGACTAGCAGGCCAGATGCTAGACTCAGCAGATATCGTAATACGTGAAAATGAAATTAAAGCCGAAGAAGGACTTTATAGCGTCACATATGCATTGAAAAATAGCGTAACAGGGCAACAACTATTAAATAAAGTAGCTGTGATTGTTACGGATAAGGATACTAAGGAATTTATTAGCGCTCAGGGGTTTGTGATTGGTAGTGATGAAGTTAAAGGGGCAAACTTTGTCAAACTTGCAAAAGCGAAAGCCTATGATATTACAAATCCCGATAAAATTTTGGAAATACCACTGCAGTTAAAAGGTGAGAAACCAACAGCAAAGGGATTACATCCATTAACATTCACAACAAAACGAGGAGAAAAAAAGGAAGTCAACGTTTTAATAATTAATAGCCCAGTAACAGAGCAAAATGAGCAACTATATGCAAATGATTTTGAAATAGCATTAGTAGATATCGAAACAGCCGATTTTGTTAAATTAGCTCAGGCTGCTGCTTGGGATATAAGTAATAATCAGAATCCCCAAGCAGTACCACTTTTCTTAAGCAGTGAAAAACCAACAGATTTGGGTCGCTATCAGATAACGTTTAAAACAGCTGCTAATACAATGATTACAGTGACTGTTACGGTAAAAACAGAGGTTGTTATTGATCAAAAGACGCAGGAAATAATTAGTGCAAACGATTTTACGATGGACTTGGAAGCTGCCAAAGGGGCAAATAAAGAATTATTAATTGCGGCATCACAGGCAACAGCACGAACATTTCTTGGTCAATTAGTTGACATCAAAAGTGCAATAATTGAGGGGGATGTGCTAGAAGCGGGTCGTTACAAGGTAATAATTAAAACAGAGAAAGGCACGCTAGCAACAGTCACTGCAACGATAACGGAGCAACAGCCAGATCAAGAAATAATTGAGGCCACTGATTTCTATATTTCGTTAGCAACAGCCGAAAACATCGATAAAAAGCAAGCAATCATACTAGCAAAAGCGGAAGCAAAGATGATAAACAGTGGCAAAGAAGTTGAAATAACAACCGTTGAAGGCTTAGAAGGGCTAAGTGAAGAAGGGATAAAGCCACTTGTTTTTAGCACGAGCAGAGGAACCAAAAAGAAAATTAATGTCTATATCAGTACGGAATTAGTCACGGATGATAAAATGGGTGAGTTAATTGCTGCAAATAATTTTACAATTAGTTATGAAAGTGCTAAGGGAGCTACGAGTCAAGACTTGATAGCCAAAGCCAAAGCCAAAGCGCTAAAAATAGAGGATAATAGTGAGCTAAGTATTCTCGATATAACCCCACTTACAGCAATAGTTCAAGGGGGACAATATCCAATAACGTTTAAAACAGCAAAAGGAACAGAAATAACAGTAACAGCAACAGTGGAACAAAGAATCCCCAAATATCTTTTAGAAGCCAATGATATTATAATGGATATTAGTGAAGTTGCAAAGGCAGAAAACGTGGCCCAATTAATTCTTGAAAAATCTGCGGCAAAAGTAACCAATAGAGAAACAGCAGAAGTAATCACGGGCATTGAAATTCAAAACCTAGAGCAAGTACTGATAAAAGAGGGGAAATACATATTAACCCTAACATTTAGCGAACCAGAAATGAAAAGCAGGATGTTTAATGGAATCTACAGCAAGGAAATTAGTGTAACAATTACGCATAAATTACCAGAGCTAACAGTAGCTACAATCCTAGCAAGTGATACACCAATCATTTCAGGTACAGCAACCGCAGGAGTCATCGTAGCGATTACAATCCCAGATCAAACAACCATTGAAGTCATTGCTAAAGATGGCAACTGGTTGGTAAGACCAAGTGCAAGCCTTAATCCCGGTGATATAGTTAGGGCAGTAGCAACCGATCAATTTGGTGGTCAGTCTGCGAAGCTCGAATTAATTGTCCAAGCGAGCGAAAATGAGGAAACAACCAAAGTACCACCAACAGAACAGCCCCCGGGAGGAACACTACCAGTAACGGGGCAAAATAATGATGTAATTCTCCTAGCAAGCGCATTATTAATGATACTAAGCGCACTAGCTCTAGTACTAATAAGGAAAAAAAAAGGGAGAATCATCCTCAAGAAATAAACAAAATGAAGTAGCGTGCTGATTAAGATGAGAAATCTTCAAAAAAGCAAGCTACTTTTATTTTCACTAAGCTTATCAGAATCAAACTAATAGGAACAAACTAAGCCCAACCATGCTATAATTAATTAACTAAAAAGGAGAAAAGGAGAAAAAAGATGTTAGAAATATATATAGATAGTGTTATTAGGCTTGCAACGCTAGAACGCCGCGATGACATTGAGGAGAAATTACGCCTAAGAATTGAAAAATTATTAGGCGGTAGTCAAGAAGAAGCTACCATTATTAAAATAATTGATTACCTTGGGGAACCACAAGTATTAGTGTTAGAATATCAATCAGATGAATATTTAATTGGCCCAAAACTGTATGTAGCCTACAAGAAAATCCTCGCAATTCTCTTTCGTGTCCTCTTAATTTTATTTGGTGTTTCCAATTTAATTGCAATTTTAATTGTTAGTCTGGTATCTTTTGATTTTTTTGCGCTTATTGCTCAAATAGGACAAACGATTCCGCAATTAATATCAATTGGATTGTATACCATTGCTATCATCACATTGATTTTCTCCTTCATTGAGAAAAACATGAAGCAAACAACAAAAGTAGTCATTGACTCGGTAGCAGCCTTTGAATTCAAAATCCTTTATTTACAATTAACAAAAATGTTCTCGGCAAGGAGCAACATTAGGGGGCATTTCATCAAATCAATTGCCTGGATTCGCATTGTCACGGGGATAATAACACTACTTTTACTCTATTTTTTACCAAAGATTTTTATTTATAGTGCAAGTGGAACAGCAATTCCGATTTTTAACAAAGAGGCACTATCCCAACATAACTTATTGTTAGTTGTTGCCTTTGGAAGCTATATACTGCTAAATGTATGCAAGCTCTTTTATCTAAAATGGACCGGGAAATTCTTACTGGGACAGGTGTTTGTTAGTGCAATTATGGTGTTTTTTTTCATCACCGTCATAAGCGATCCACAAGTAGTCAACACCGGGTTTTTGACAATGATCGATATTAAAATCATTGATACAGTGTACACTTTAAATGATATTTGGCCTGAAATCAAAAGGCTAGTCATTCTTTTTACGATAATTTTAGGGATAATCCCCTGTATAACATCGGCCTTAAGCCTAGCCCTAATCTATAAAAAAAATTAACGGCAGACAATTATTGCAAACGCTTTCTTAACATGGTATAATAAAATTGTCCCTCTTTGTTTAGTAAATAAAGGCTAATGTTGTGGGCTGTAAATTTCCAAGAATCTATTAAAACCTTGATCAAGGAGGCGATAGGATTGATTATTAAAAAGGTTTATAATAACAATGTCATTCTTGCAACAAATAAAGAAGACAAAGAGATTGTTGTGATGGGGTGTGGATTAGCTTTTCAAAAGAAAATGGGAGAAGAAATCGACCCTAAAAAGATTGAAAAAGTATTTGCCTCGACATCGCCGGTATTTTCGGAGCACTTTTCTCAACTTATGTCAGAAGTTCAACCGGAGTACCTGGAAGCCACAGCAGAAATAATTGTGAAAGCACAACAAGTGATTGGTAAAACACTGACGGAGAATATCTATAGTTTTGCAATATCACGCCCAAAAACGGGCTATGAAATTAAAAATGCCTTACTCTGGGAAATAAAAAAGTTTTATCCCAATGAATTTGCAGCAGGACTAGTAGCGATTGAAGTTATCAAAGAGCATTTTGATGTTGTGCTCGGTGAGGATGAAGCCGGATTTGTTGCGCTCCATTTTGTTAATGCGCAGCAGCCAACAAATTCAAGCGATATCACAAGTACAGTCACCGAAATACTACAAACAGTTACGGGCGTTGTGCAATTACATTATGGTGTCGTTTTAGATGACACCACGCTAAATTATGCAAGATTTATCACGCATTTACAATTCTTTGTCCGGCGAGTATTACAAAGTGAAGCAAATAATGAAGAGGATGATTTTCTCTTTGAAAAACTAAAAGCTAAATATCCAAATGCCTACAATTGTATCATGAAAATTGAAGAATGCCTAATTGATGTCTACGAAATTGAGATGACGCGAGCAGAGCAAGTTTATTTAATGCTACATGTCTATCGCGTAGCTGAAAAAGCAAATTAGGTAGAAGGATTGTAACCAAAATAATTTGGGCAAAACCTAAGAAAAATTGTAAGAAGATGAGATGTTTTTTAAATTTTAGTCTTGGGTTTTTATTTTAATTGGCTCGCTAAAAATGTTGAAAAAGGAGTGATGGCAATGAAAATTATCATCAAAGAAGACTATGAAACAATGAGCAGGTGTGCTGCCCTTAACTTTATTAGCTGCATGGGTAAACCTGGTAAAGTTAATATTGCTCCTACAGCAGGGACAACGCCTAAAAGAATGTACGAAATTATTGCGGAGACAATTAATGGTGATGGAAATATATTTGAAAATGATGTTCATTATTATCAACAAGATAATTTCCTTTCAACGAAGTACCCTAATACGGCCTCCTATTTTAAAGAAATTGATGAAATGTTTTTTCGGCCTAATGGTATTAAAGAAGCACAAATTGAGCGTCTAACCTTTGAAAAGTATCCACGAATCCACGAATCCATCCAAGAGCAAGGTGGATTAGATTTAGTGATAATGGGCATTGGCATCGATGGGCATATTGCAGCTAACATGCCAAACACACCATTTTCCAACAATGGCTACATTGTAACACCTAATAAAGAGCAGCAGAAAATACTAGCACAACAATTCAATGCCCCAGATGCAGACTGCTGGTCATCTTTAGGGATGGCAACACTAATGCAAGCTAAAAAGCTAATCTTATTAGTTAGTGGACGAGCAAAAGCCGCAATCTTAAAAGAAGCACTCGAAGGACCAATTACTGAGCATGTCCAGGCATCAATTTTACGAGTACATCCAAATTTAACCATCATCTGTGATCGTGATGCCGCATCGTTATTAAGCAAAAAATAAAAAAAGAGGAGCAAATTATATGTCGAAATCAATTAAATTTCCGGAGAATTTTTTATGGGGAGGTGCCGTTGCTGCCAATCAATGTGAGGGGGCCTATCTTACGGATGGAAAGGGTCTTTCCTTGGTGGATGTTATGCCAACTGTGGGTAATGGTCGCTGGGATGCGCTGGTTAATCCCAATCAAGCAATGAAAAAAGATTATGGTTTCTATCCTAGTCATGAATCAATTGATTTTTATCGCTATTATAAGGAAGACGTTAAGATGTTTGCTGATATGGGATTTAAAGTCTTTAGAACATCAATTAGCTGGCCAAGAATTTTTCCCAATGGGGACGAGCTTGAACCAAATGAAGCAGGCCTGGAATTTTATGATGCGCTCTTTGCAGAATGTCGTAAATATGATATGGAATTATTGGTAACAATTAATCATTTTGATACGCCACTAGGACTTTATCACAAGGTTGGTGGCTGGAAGAGCCGGACAATGATTGATCATTATTTACGCTATTGTGAAGTACTATTTAAAAGGTATCGTAAGATTGTTAAATATTGGATTACATTTAATGAGATTAATATGATTTTACACTTACCATTTTTTGGTGGATTAGATGTAACGGGTGAAGAGAAAAATCTGCAATTAAAATATCAAGCGATTCACCATCAATTAGTTGCAAGTAGCCTTGCAACAAAAAGGGCACATGAAATAAACAAAGACTTCCAAATTGGTTGTATGATTGCTGGGGGGGCAACATACCCCTTAACATGTAATCCTCAAGATGTTTGGGAAACAATTGTAAGTGAGCGTGAGGGCTATTTCTTTGTTGATGTGCAAGCCAAGGGACAATATCCAGGATATGGGAAACGCCTGTTTAAAGAACATAAAATAGTCCTTGAGATGGGGGAGGATGACTTAGACATCCTCAAACAATATCCAACTGACTTTATTGCATTTAGTTATTATTCAAGTCGAATTGCAACTGCAAGTAAAAAGGAGCAGACAACTGAAGGAAATGTCTTTGCATCGGTTAAAAACCCCCATCTTGAGGCTTCAGAATGGGGCTGGCAAATTGATCCATTAGGCCTTAGAATTACACTTAATCAGCTCTATGATCGTTATAATAAACCACTTTTCATTGTCGAAAATGGTTTAGGTGCGGTGGATACAATTGAGGCGGATGGGAGCATAAATGACCCTTATAGAATTGCTTATTTACGCGAACATATTCGTGAAATGGGTGAAGCAATTGAAGATGGTGTTGAACTAATTGGCTATACAACTTGGGGGTGCATTGACTTAATTAGTGCGGGGACAGGTGAAATGAAAAAGCGGTATGGCTTCATTTATGTTGATCGTAACAATGAGGGCGAAGGAACATTAAAAAGAACGCCAAAAGCATCATATCATTGGTACAAAAAAGTAATTGCAACACAAGGAACTGATTTAGACTAATAAAAATAGTAGACAATAAGCTAAAGATAAGCGACTTTTGAATGTGAAATCATTTAAAGGTCTTTTATTGTTTGCAAAATGATAATGCTATGGTAGAATAGAGGAAATAGATTATTAGATGTATAAATAGGGAATAAGGCTAAGTAGTAACCCAAAGTTCATCAAGTCAACAATAATCATTACAGGAGATAGGAGAAAAACAAATGAGACAAATTGGAAAACTAGCAATAGTAATCATGACTTCAATATTACTATTGGGTGGATGCCTACCAGCAGCTAAAAATCAGCAGCTAAGAACAATAGGTGTTTTACAGCTCGTAACCCACCCATCTCTAGACGTAATCTATCAAGGTTTTGTCGAAGAACTTGCTAAAAATGACTATATTGATGGTGAAACAATTAAAATTGTCTATCAAAATGCTCAAAATGATCAAGCAAATTTAAAAAGTATGAGTGAAAAGCTGGTCAAAGAAAGTGAATTGATTTTTAGCATTGCAACACCTGCATCACAAGCAGTAGCAGCACAAACAAAAACGAAGCCGCTCATAATTGGCGGTATATCTGATCCAATTGGTGCAGGTCTGGTCACTAGCCTTGAACATCCTGGAGGGAATATTACTGGTGTCAAACATGAGACCCCAGTTGAAAAACAAATCCAACTACTGAGCCAAATTACGCCAAAGATGAAGACAATTGGTTTTATCTACAATGCAGCAGAAACAAACTCAACCTCCCAAATTAAAAGGGCAGAATTAGAAGCCCAAAAATTAGGACTAAAGGTCGAAAAAACAGCAGTATCTTCAACAAATGAAGTTCAACAAGCAATTCTAAGCCTTGCTAATAAAGTGGATGGTATCTACATTCCCAACGATAATACGCTAGCTGCCAGCATGGAAACCGTGAAAAACGTCGTGGAAGCAACAAAAACACCACTAGTTGCTGCAGCTATTGCAGATACAAAAATAGCAGGTGTTGCAACAATTGGTATTGATGACAAGCAAATGGGTGTTGAGGCTGCAAAGCAGGCAATCGAAATCCTTGAGGGGCGAAAACAGCCAGGAGAAATACCAATTGCAATTGTTGATGAAACCGCGTTAATTATCAATGAAGAAATGGCAATAAAGCAAGGAATTAACACAGCAACGTTAAAAGAGTTACAATAATTCTTGCAACCGGTTTCATTCCATGATATACTTTATTCGTAATTAAGGATTGTTACCTATATTTAGGGCAAAACCTAGTCAACAGCTACTATCAAGTAGCTGTTTGGCTAGGTTTTTTTTAGTAAAATAGGGACAATAAGGAAGGAGCTTTCAAATGAAATATGAAGCATTGGCAAAAGCTATTTTAGCAAAAGTAGGAGGTAGAGACAACATTTATTCCATTGTCCACTGTATGACAAGGCTAAGATTTAAGCTAAAAGACGAAAAAAAAGCTCAAACAGAAGCAATCAAAGTAATCAAAGGTGTAGTTACAGTTGTTCAAGGTGGTGGGCAATATCAAGTTGTTATAGGAAATCATGTAGCGGATGTATATGATGATATCTTAATGTTAAGTGGTATTAGTGGAGAGGGGCTAGTAAGTAATAATGAAATTTCCCCCAAAATGAAGCCATTTGATGCATTCGTCGACATCGTATCGGGAATTTTTCAACCAATTTTAGGCTTAATGGCTGGAAGTGGGATGATCAAAGGACTACTTGCCCTCTGTACAACATTTGGTCTGCTCCAGACAACAGATGGGACATATCAACTTTTATATGCGGCAGGAGATGCATTTTTCTACTTCATGCCAATTATGTTAGGCTACACAGCCAGTAAGAAATTTGGGGGGAATACCTTTATTGGAATGGCAATTGGTGCCTCGCTATTGTATCCAGCAATAGGTGGCTTAGGAAAAGGCGATCCCTTGTATGTATTATTTGAGGGAACAATTATACAATCACCCGTGCATATTACCTTTTTAGGCATCCCCGTTATCCTAATGAATTACGGGTCATCAGTAATTCCAATTATTCTAGCAACATTTGTTTCCGCTAAACTAGAAAAAGTCGTCCGTAAATTTACACCAGACGTGGTAAAGCTATTCCTTGTTTCAATGATCACACTAGGAATAATGGTACCACTAACATTTATTGTCATCGGTCCAATTGCAACATGGGCAGGTAGCTTACTTGGCGCAGTATCTTTGTGGTTATATGAATCAAGCCCGATTGTTTATGGAATCTTTATGGGTGGTTTTTGGCAAGTATTTGTTATGTTTGGTTTACATTGGGGACTTATCCCCCTTTATATCAACAACATCGCAACATTAGGATATGACCCAATTTTAGTCCCAGTTCTTGGGGCATCATTTGCCCAAATTGGTGCAGTGCTTGCAGTCGTGTTAAAGGTGAAAAACATCGAAGAAAAAGGCCTAGGAATATCGGCCTTTATTACAGGAATTTTCGGTATAACAGAACCGGCAATTTATGGTGTCACATTACCAAGGGTTAAACCATTTGTTTTTAGTTGTATTGCAGCAGCAGCAGGGGGAGCGGTTGTAGGAGCAAGCGGAACGCTTACTTATACAATGGCAGGCCTAGGAATATTTTCACTACCGGGTGTTATTAACCCCAAGGGGATTGACTTTGGTTTCTATGGGGCAGTCATTTCAATGATTGTAGCCTTTGTGCTCGGTTTCCTCCTGACAACATTCTTCTACAAAGAAAAAGCAGAATAAAGCGAAACTTAAGGTTGTACAGCAAAACAACCTTTTTTTCATTTTTAGAAAAAAAAGGCGGCCAACTTGTGATAAAATGGATAAAATACAGATAGAGGAGTAATAAAAAATGAAAACGATTGAATTATATTTTATGAGACACGGTCAAACAATTTTTAATGCAACAAGCAAAGTCCAAGGGTGGTCGGATTCTTTTCTGACGGAAGAAGGTGAAAATATTGTTAGGCTATCAGCACAAGGACTAAAAAGAAATGACATGAAGTTTGATTACTTATTTAGTAGCGATAGTGGGCGGACACAGCAGACAAGCAGAATAGTCCTAGAACAATATGACGATCAGAATCTTGAAATAACCCTAGAATCAAAGTTACGGGAGTTTAATTTTGGTATTTTTGAAGGTGGCGATGAGGGAGAACTGCGCAGACAAATACTAGAAGAATTTAACATAGATGAAGAAACCTTTTATAATGATCCACAAAGTATGGTGAAGATGACAAATTTTATTGCCAAAGTTTGTTGCCAAAATGGTGAATCGAAGAAGTATGGTACAATTGAAAATGATGATGAGTATAGACGACGCTTAAAAATGGCTATTGCGGCAATAATTCAAAAACTTGAGCAAACAAATAGTCAGAGGGCCTTAATTGTTGCTCACGGATTATCAATTAATACAATTGCTAGAATACTAGTGCCGGGCATTAAAATAGCCAAAGGTGGAATTGCTAATGCGTCGATTACAAAAGTTAGCTACAGGGAGGGTGATATTAGTCATTTTAACCGTGGTTAGCACTCTTGTTTAAAAAGTGCTAAAAAAGTCTTTGTCTTTTCTCCTATTTGTAGTAAAATAGAAATATAACAGATAAAATTCTGTTAAGATAATTAAAGACAAAGAAAAGAGTGAGAATAAATGAAAAAGACAAAGAAATTTAAAGCCGAGTCGAAACAGTTATTGGAGTTAATGATTCATTCAATTTACTCTAATAAAGAAATATTTTTAAGAGAATTAATAAGCAATGCTAGTGATGCATTGGACAAACGTCATTTTTATTCACTTCAAAATGAAGCGTTTACCTATGATGAATTGAAAATTGCGATTCATGTGGATACAAGTAATAGAACAATTACGTTGGAAGATACGGGAATTGGGATGTCAGAAGAAGACTTAAATAATAACTTAGGCGTGATTGCTCATTCAGGTTCAAAAGAATTTGCGCAACAATTAGCAGAAGAAGACCAGAGTAACCCTGCTGATATTATCGGTCAATTTGGTGTTGGTTTTTATTCAAGTTTTATTGTAGCAGATAAAGTAACAGTTCATACAAAAACAGTAGGGACAGAGGGCTTAATTTGGACATCAACAGGTGAAGAATCTTACACAATTGATGCCAAAAATAAAGCGGAAATTGGAACCGCTATTACCTTGCATATTCGTGAGGGTGAAGTTTATGATGAGTTTTTAGTTACAGCCGGAATTCAAGGTCTGGTAAAGAAATATTCTGATTATATTAAATACCCAATCTATATGGACGTTACACGCCAAGAACCAGAACTAGATGCTGATGGTGAAGTTATTGAAGGCAAATATAAAGCGGTAGTAGCGCATGAAATTGTCAATTCACAAGTAGCAATCTGGAAACGTGATAAAAAGGATGTAACAAAGGAAGAATATGAGAGCTTCTACATGTCAGAGTTTCATGAATATCAAAAACCACTACATGTGATTCATAGTGCTGTTGAAGGTCAATTTAGTTATCATGCGCTATTGTTTATCCCAACAGCTAAAAGTTATGATTTCTATCAGCCATCATTTCAAAAAGGCTTAGAACTATTTTCAAAAGGCGTACTCATTGAAGAAAAATGTGAGGGGCTTATTAGTGATGCATTCCGATTTGTCCGGGGATTAGTTGACAGTGCTGATATTTCGTTAAATATCTCGCGTGAAATGCTCCAACAAGACACACAAGTAGAGAAAATTGCTAAAAGTTTAGAAACAAAAATTAAAAATGAGTTAGCAAAAATGCAGAAGAAAGATCGCTTAAAGTATAATGATTTCTACAAAGAATTCGGGATGCAGTTGATGTATGGTCTGTATGATAATTACGGTGCTAAAAAGGATCTGCTTAAAGATTTAATTATGTTTAAAACATCTAAATCGGAAGAATTCGTGACACTTAAAGAGTATGTTCAACGGATGAAAGAAGACCAAAAGTCAATCTATTTTGCTGTGGGTGAATCAACTGAACAAATTTCTAAGCTCCCACAAATGGAGCAAATTTTAGAACAAGATATTGAAGTACTATACTTTTTAAACGATGTTGATGAATTTGCTATCAAAGTCTTAACAAAATATGAAGACAAAGAATTCCAATCAATTACGCAAGGTAATTTCGACTTTTCAAGCGATGAGCAGAAGAAGGAATTAGACGAAAAACAAGTAGAGAATAAAAACTTGCTTGAGAAAATCC
The DNA here is from genome assembly GCA_051652245.1 of Culicoidibacterales bacterium. Lineage (GTDB taxonomy): Bacteria > Bacillota_I > Bacilli_A > Culicoidibacterales > Culicoidibacteraceae > BHER01. The sequence continues at coordinate 38,861 of JBOFTV010000045.1, forward strand.
AAGAAGAATTAAAAGGAAGCGTCGACGAAGTAAGATTAACATCACGACTTAAAAATAGCGCTGTTTGCCTTGTAGGTGGTGAAGGACTCTCATTAGAGATGGAAAAGATTTTACAAGCAATGCCAGATGGTGGTGCAAATATGGGAATGAAAGCGCAAAAGATTTTAGAAATAAATCCAGAGCACGCCCTGTTTAAAGCCTTAGAAACAGTATTAGCTCAGGAGGAGGATAAATTGTCATTATATGCTAATTTATTATATCAGCAAGCGTTATTAATTGAAGGTCTACCATTGGCAGACCCAGTTGCTTATGCCAATCAAATGTCTGAATTGATGATTGCAGCAGTTAAATAATAAGAAAAAGACCTCTTGAACATAATAGTTCAGGAGGTCTTTTTTTCATGATAAAACTTCTTAGTCAATACCTAGGTAGGCATCAACAGCAGCTTTAATATTAGTAACTTTTGGTCCGTAGATAATTTGAACACCGGTACCAGATTTAACAACACCAAGTGATCCAGACTGTTCTAAAAGTGACTCGTTAAGTTTTGTGTTATCAACAATTGAAACACGAAGACGTGTGATACAATTATCAACATTAACAATATTTTCTGCTCCTCCAAGACCATCAACAATTAGTTTTGCAATATTTTCGTCTTGGTTTTTCTCGTTGTAGTCAGCGCGCGTATATAATTTTACATCTTCATCATCATCTTCCCGTCCAGGTGTTGCAAAATTGAATTTTGTAATGAGGAAACGGAAGAGGAAGTAGTAAATTGGAACATAAGCCAATCCGACAATAATAATCCAAATATAATTTGTTTTGGCATTACCTTGTAAAATCCCAAACAAAAAGAAATCAATGAATCCACCTGAAAATGTCTGACCAACACCAACACTAAACATATGCATCAGCATAAATGATAATCCGGCAAGTAGTGCATGAACTACATAAAGTACTGGTGCAACAAATAAGAACGTAAATTCTAGAGGCTCAGTAATTCCGGTTAAAAATGCGGTCACAGCAGCAGAAAATAGTAAGCCACCAACAACTTTACGTTTTTCAATTTTTGCTGTATGGTACATTGCAAGTGCAGCAGCTGGTAGACCAAACATCATCACAGGAAATTTTCCAGCAAGATATTTTGTTGCTTCAGGATCAAATGATGTTGTTGTCGGACAAGCAAGTTGAGCAAAGAAAATATTTTGTCCCCCCTCAATTGTTTTACCACAAACTTCTAATGTTCCACCTAGTGATGTTTGCCAAAACGGTAGATAGAAGACATGATGTAACCCAAAAGGAATTAATGAGCGCTCAATTAAACCATAGAAGAACGTTCCAATATAGCCTGCTGAATTAATTAAATCACTCAATGCTGCAATCCCACTTTGAACAAAAGGCCAAACAAAGAACGCCGCAATCCCAACCAATAAATAAGTAAATGCTGTAATAATTGGGACAAATCGTGTGCCTGAAAAGAAGGCAAGAACATCTGGAAGTTTGATATTGTAAAATTTATTTGTTAAGCTCCCAACACCAAGACCAACAATAATTCCGCCAAAAACGCCCATATTAAGGGTCAGAATTCCAACGGTAGTGGTTGTTGCACCATTTGCAACATGACTTGCAAGAGCACCATCAACAACCCAACCATTAATTTGCATCATTGAATTAATTGTGGCATGCATAATAAAGAAGCCAACAGCACCAGAAAGTGCAGCAGTTGCTTTTTCTTTATTTGCCATTGCCAGTGCAACCGCAATCGCAAATAAAATCGGTAAATTACCAAAAACGATATCTCCTGCTGCTTTCATTACAAGCAATAGGCTATTTAATAATGTTCCAGCACCCAAAACAGCACTAAGATTATAAGTAGTAATAACTGTCTCATTTGTAAATGATGCACCGATACCTAAAAATAAACCGGCAACGGGTAGTAGGGCAATAGGTAACATAAAGGCCTTACCTATACGTTGTAATACGCCAAAAACTTGATCTTTCATAAAAGATTCCTCCAAAAATAAATGTACGATGCCTACTTAAAGTCACATGCCTGTTATTTAATTAAGAACCCGGTGAATATGCAGTGTCAAATACGCGGCCTCTTTAAGCTCAATATGATAGTCATACTTTTGTGCGATTTCCTTGCCAATAGCCTCAACACAAGCGCTTTCTTTGGGATAAATCGATAAAATATAGCGGGATAAATCATCTTCACTCTCATCAATAGCCATCTGTGAAAAAATCCGATGAGAAAAAAATTTAAGATGAGTAACAAGCCGAATAAAATTAAGGGAACTTTCATCAAATTGCACAGTAAAATAGTTAGCAATAAGTGCCAAAACATCATGTGTTAGCGCTGTAATTTTCATTGTATTATTAATTTGCAACCCAAGACTTGCATTAACCAGATGAAGGGCAATAAATGATGCCTCACTAGAGCAAAGGCGCACGGCTAATTTATCTTCAATAAAATCAAGCATCCACATCCCTAATTCATGTTCAGCCGGATAGAGTGTTTTAATTTCCCAGGATAACGGATTTTCAAAAGCAATATTTTTGTCATAGCGCTTAATAGCAAAAGAAATATGGTCAGTGAGGGCAAGATAAATTTGCTCATCGAGCTGACAATCTAACCGTTTTTCCGCAAAAGCAACAATCTCACGCGTCAGCTCAAAATAGGCACCGCTATCGCGCTCAAGCATAAACGCCATTTTTTCTTTGAGTTCAAGGGTATCAAGGCGAAATGTTTTTTCTACCAAAGAGGGATCAATTAGGGTTGCATTGGCCTGTCCATAGCCAATTCCCTTACCCATAATCAGTGCCTCGGTCCCATCGTCTAATATCGTCATCACGACATTATTGCTAATAACTTTATAAATTTTCAAACCTAACACTCCCAAACACTTTTACATTAAAAAAAGACCAATACAAAAACAAAAAGGGCTCTTCCAAGCTTCACTTATTCTAATGTATTGCCCTCTTAAGGTCACAAACGCTCTATTTCACTTGCTATTATACAGGCATTAACAACTTTTATCAAGCCTTTTAAGAAAAAAAATACTTCGCCAAAACTGATTATTAAGTTGTGAATTGTCGTAAAACACAAAAATACTATTTACTACTACAACAATAACGTATATAATAGAGTATGAAATTAAAATTGTAAGGAGATGTAAGATATGCCAACAATTATTGAGGTATACGCACGTGAAGTGTTAGATTCAAGAGGAAACCCTACTGTTGAAGTAGAAGTGTTAACAGAAAGTGGAGCGTTTGGTCGTGCATTAGTGCCATCAGGAGCATCAACTGGAGAGCATGAAGCTGTTGAATTACGAGATGGAGATAAAGCACGTTACTTAGGTAAAGGTGTATTAAAAGCAGTTGCTAATGTTAATGATATCATTGCACCAGAAGTTTTAGGGTACGATGTTCGTGACCAAGTGGCAATTGACCAAGCAATGATCGCTTTAGATGGTACGCCAAATAAAGGGAAATTGGGAGCTAATGCCATTTTAGGTGTTTCTTTAGCAGTTGCTCATGCGGGTGCAGATCACGTAGGATTACCTTTATACCAATATTTAGGTGGATTTAATGCCAAAGAATTGCCAACACCAATGATGAATATCATTAATGGTGGAGAGCATGCAGATAATAATATTGATTTCCAAGAATTCATGATTTTACCTGTAGGGGCACCAACTTTTAAAGAAGCATTACGTATGGGAACAGAAGTATTTCACGCATTAAAAGGTGTTTTACATGCCAAAGGCTTAAATACAGCAGTTGGAGATGAAGGTGGATTTGCACCAAATCTTGGCTCAAATGAAGAAGCAATCTTAGTTATTTTAGAAGCTATTAAAAATGCAGGATATGTTGCGGGTAAAGATATTTACCTAGGAATGGATGTTGCATCAAGTGAATTCTATAACAAAGAAACGAAAAAGTATGTTCTAGCTGGAGAAGGTGGAAAAGAATTCACATCGGCAGAATTAGTTGACTTCTATGCTGAATTATTATCAAAATATCCAATTTTATCAATTGAAGATGGATTAGATGAAAATGACTGGGCTGGCTGGAAATTATTAACTGAGAAATTAGGCGATAAAGTTCAATTAGTTGGAGATGATTTCTTCGTAACAAACACAAAAATCTTAGCCAAAGGAATTGAGCAAAACACAGCAAACTCAATTTTAATCAAAGTAAACCAAATTGGAACATTAACAGAAACTTTTGAAGCGATTGAAATGGCTAAAAAAGCTGGTTATACAGCAGTAGTTTCACATCGTTCTGGTGAAACAGAAGATGCAACAATTGCAGATATTGCAGTTGCAACAAATGCTGGACAAATCAAAACAGGTTCTGCTAGCCGTACAGATCGTATTGCTAAATATAACCAATTACTGCGCATTGAAGATGAATTAGGAGATACGGCTGTTTATAACGGTTTAGCATCTTTCTACAACTTACGCAATAAATAACAATCAATCTAAAGAAAACTAAACCGTCATTAGTGCACTATTTTTGCGCTGATACGGTTTTTTTCTTTAGATCGTATTGTAGTACCATGTAGCCATTTTAGTTGATAGTCATAGATGAAACCGCTTTATAATGAAAAAAATTTACATTCTTTAAGAAAAAAATTACTGAAAAATTCATAAAAATCAGTAGATTTTGAAAGAATTTTTTCATTGCCTTAAAAGGTTTGAACTTTATTATATGGCATGCTACAATGAACGCATACATGGAGATTAAGAGGTGAGATTATGGATAACATCATTTATGAAATTCATGAAAGAATGGAAAAATTAACCAAAAAGCAAAAGAAAATTGCAACTGAATTACTAGAAAACCCACAGGAGGCAATCTATTATTCAACAGAACAATTAGCATCAATTTGTGATACAAGTCATGCAGCAATTAGTCGGTTTTGCTATTTGTTTGATTTTTATGGGTTGAAAGATTTACAAATATCATTAGCACGTGAATTATCACTTATGGATGAATATACAATTATTAGCCCTGAGTCAGCTGACTTTTCAGCAAACATTCCTGAAAATGTCTTGGGTCAAACAACGATTGCTTTAAAAGATACCTATAAAATTTTAAAAGAAAGCCAAGTTATGGCAGCAGCACATAAAATTTTAGAAGCAAGAAGTATTTATCTTGCAGGAATTGGAGCAAGTGATTTAGTCGCCCAAGATTTCTTACATAAATTATTGCGGATTCAAAAAGATGCTAAGGTCTTTGCCGATAAGGACTTAAGGAAAATTTCACTTTTACAGGCAACTAAAAACGATGTGGTCATTGCCATTTCCTATTCGGGACAAAAGGCTGAAATTTTAGATATTGTACGGCAAGCGAAATCACAAGGAGTGCCAATTATTGCGATTGTACAGGGGGGGACCTCAACACTTGCAAAAGCTGCGGACATTAAATTAGAAGTAGCGGGATTAGAAAAGGATTTTCGTAGCAGCGCGTTAACCTCACGGATTGTCCAATTATATGTCGTTGATGTTGTTTATCATACCTGCTGTGCCCTACTTGGAACCGAAAAGATGGCAGCATTACAAAATACGTATGATATTATAAGGAAAGAAGGTGGTTAAATATGTTGCAGATGTCATTGTACCCAACAGATAGTCAAGAAGCAATTGCAGCAATTTTAGCACAGGCTGAGTTGTTAAATGTTGAGCTCTTTTTTACATCTTTACATATTCCGGAGGCAACGGGACTAGCAGAATTTATTAAGCTACTGGGACGGTTACATGAGGACAAGGGCTATAAGTTTTTTGCTGATATTTCACCGTTGACGCTAGAGCGTTTAAATATTCCGATTACGGATATTTGGGTATTAAAACAAGCGGGGATCTATGGTGTCAGAATCGATTTTGGCTTTAGCCTAGCAGAAATTATTGCAATTTCAAAAACCGGCTTAGAAATTGCAATAAATGCTAGTACAGTCACCGATACTGAGTTGAAAACCCTAGCACCAATTGGCATTATTGGGTGGCATAATTATTATCCAAGACCGGAAACGGGAATGAGCCTTGCTTTTTTTCTTCAACAGGAGGCTTTGTTGGCTAAGTATGGTGTACCGTCGTATGCCTTTATGCCTGGTGTTAATTATCTGCGGGCACCGTTACATTTACAATTACCAATGTTGGAGCAACAGCGCTTTGCAGATCCTTACGTTAATTTTATGCTCCTTGCTAAGAAATATGGTGTTGCTAAAATATTTATAGCAGAGGGAACACTAGATTTACAGTCCCTAGAAGCGATTAAAGCATATAAGGATGATAATATTATTACATTAAATGTCGACTGGATCAAAGCAGATGTTGGTCAAAAATTATTGGCACAAGAATATTATGTTAGAATTGAACAAACTGATACGTCATGGCGCTTAGAAGATACTCGTGGTTTGGTTAAAGATTTAGCACCAAGGGCACTGTACCCAATGGGGATGCGAACCATTGGCGATATTTACATGGATAATAATGAGTATGGTCGCTACGCTGGAGAAATTCACTTTATCCATACAAATATGGCGGGAGACAAACGTTGTAATCATGTAGGTGCAATTAGTATACTACACCATCAATTACTTGCAATATTAGATAGAAGACCAAAAATAAAATTAATAAGAATGGAGCAATAGCAAATGAATTATCAAGAATTAGGAAAAAAAATTCTGCCATTAGTTGGTGGAATAGAGAATATTAATGGATTTACCAACTGTATGACACGCTTAAGAATTAATATTAGAGACAAGGATTTAGTCAATGCAGCAGAAATTAAAGCAATTAAAGGGGTACTTGGTGTGCTTGAAGGCGATCAATTACAAATTATTGTTGGACCTGGACATGCACAAAGAGCCAAAGATGCTTTTGAAACAGTAACTGGTCTAAAAGGTGATGCCGAAGTTGATGGTGGTGGTGCTGGAGATGTTGCTGCTGATATGAAAGCAAAAGTTAAAGCAAGTCAGCAGAGTCCATTTCAAAGAGGACTAAAACATGTAGGAAGTATTTTTATACCACTTATTCCAGGATTTGTGGGGACAGGATTAATTGCAGCAATTGCTAATGTTATTAAAATTGCATCACCAGGAGTTGTTGCCAATCCGTGGTACTTATTATTTGCAGCAATGGGAGGATTACTTGTCTCAACATTACATATTGTTGTTGGGTACAATGCTGGAAAAGAATTTGGTGGCACACCAGTGCTTGGAGCAATAGCAGGGGCATTGATTTTTGCACCGGCTCTAGCAGGAATTGCTGCTAAGGGTGACGTTGCAGCAATACCACTTGTATTACCCGTGCTAAACATTACATTAAAAGCCGGTCTAGGTGGAGTTATCGGTGTAATTTTTGCGACATATGTGTTTGTTGCCATTGAAAAACAAGTACGTAAAATTGTCCCGGCCATCTTAGATTTGTTTTTAGTGCCACTGATTACTATTTTATTAGGATCAGTTGTAACATTATTTGTTATTATGCCACTTGCCGCACAATTGATGAATTTAATTACTTACTTGCTAATTGATATCGCCTTATTAAAAGGTGGGATTGTTGGAGGCTATGTATTATCAGCAACATTCTTACCCCTTGTTATGCTTGGAATTCATCATGGATTAACACCTGTCCATGCTGATTTAATTAAGGAAACAGGACAAACAGTATTACTACCAATTCTAGCAATGGCTGGAGCGGGACAAGTTGGATCAGCAATCGCTGTTTATCTTAAAACAAAAGATAAAGGAATGCGTGAGTTAATTGGATCAGCACTACCAGCAGGATTTTTAGGTGTGGGAGAGCCATTAATTTATGGGGTATCACTACCATTATTCTATCCATTTATTACTGCATGTTTAGGTGCAGGATTTGGGGGCGCATTAATTGCCTTAGCACCTATGTTTACAGGGGGACTAAGTGTAGGAGCAATTGCAATAGGGCCTTCAGGACTAGTACTCTTACCATTAATTAACAATGGTTTATGGTTATGGTACCTTGCAGGACTAATTGCATCATATACAGGTGGATTCTTACTCACATATTTCTTTGGTTTTAAAGAAGAAATGTTAGAAAGACTTAAATAAAAAAAAGGAGAGGTGCTAAAAATCATGGTAAAAATTGACAACCTAACAACAGAGAAAAGAAATCAAAAGACGCTACATCTAGATGAAATGACAGGGCTAGAACTAGCAACAATTATGAATCAAGAAGATGAAAATGTCGCAAAAGCAGTCGCAGAAATAATTCCCGCAATTGGAGAAGCAATTGAAATAATTGCAACAGCCTTTAGAAAAGGTGGGCGTTTAATTTACACCGGTGCAGGAACAAGTGGGCGATTAGGTGTCCTTGATGCGGTAGAATGCGTCCCAACATTTGGTGTAGCACCAGAGCAAGTAGTGGGACTAATTGCAGGGGGAGAAAAAGCCTTTGTTGTTGCCGTTGAAGGTGCAGAAGACTCAGTCCAATTAGGTGTAGATGATTTAAAAGCATTAAAGCTTAATCAAAATGATGTTGTTGTGGGAATTGCAGCAAGTGGAAGAACACCTTATGTTATTGGTGGACTTAACTATGCTAATGAATTAGGGGCACAAACAATTGCGCTAACATGCAACAAAAATTCGCTTGTGGGAGCAGCAGCTAAGCTACCATTAGAAGTTGATGCCGGACCGGAAGTTTTAACGGGATCAACAAGGTTGAAATCAGGAACAGCGCAGAAAATGATTTTAAATATGTTATCAACAGGGGCAATGGTTCGTACGGGGAAAGCATATAAAAATCTAATGGTTGATGTGCTCCAAACGAATATTAAGCTCGTAGAACGTGCTAAAAATATTGTAACAGAAGCAACGGGCGTCAATAGAAGTGTTGCGGAGGCAGCATTGTCTAAAGCGGATAATTATCCTAAAATTGCAATTGTGATGATTTTAGCTGATTGTGATGTAGATGAGGCCAAAAGCAGGTTAGAACAAGCAGAAGGATTCGTCTCTAAAGCAATTAAATAATAAAACCGGGTAGCTTTTAAAAAAAAAGCTACCCGGTTTTATCGTAAAAGGTGTAAAAAAAGCGCTTGCCTTTTTTAAAAAAAATCGGTATAATGTTATTTAAGTATAAGAAAATCACATAGTAGTTTATTGCTATGAAATTAGTAGAGAACTTATGTGTAATCACGTTTTAATAATGAGGGGGATCAGTCTTTTATCCTGTTATTAAATCTGATTAGATATGAGTTTTTTTTACGAATTATTAAAAGGAGATTAGAGGATGTTTTGGACAAAGAGTGTTGAGGAAACAACAGTAGAATTGGAAACAGATATTGAACAGGGGTTAACTGACCAATCAGTTATTGATGCAGGCCAGAAATATGGTGAAAATGTTTTGCCAAAAGCAAAGAGACAATCAGCAATCAGTATATTTTTTAGTAGCTTTTTAGAGCCACTTGTTTTGGTCTTATTAGGTGTAGTTGCTATTTGTTTATTTATTGGGGAGTTCAAAGAAGCGATTATCATTACAGTAATTGTGATTATTAATGCTATAATTGGAACAGTACAAGAAATCAAATCACAAAATGCGCTAGATGCTTTAGAAGAATTATCAACTCCACGGACATCGGTAAGACGTAATGGCAAAGTCGTGGAAATTGATTCATCAAAATTAGTTGTAGGTGATATTGTTCTCCTGGAGGCCGGGAAATTTATTCCTGCAGACTTACGACTTGTGGATACATCAATTTTACAAATTGACGAATCGGCTTTAACAGGTGAGTCAGTACCGGTTGATAAAATAAAGGGTGCATTAGTTAGCGAAGAGCTGCCATTAGCGGAGCGAATAAATATGGCATACATGTCAACGTTTATTACAAATGGTCGAGCAGTAGGGATTGTTATTGCTGTTGGTAAAAAGACGGAAATTGGTAAAATAGCAGTGATGATGACAGAGGCTGATAAGACACAAACGCCATTACAACAGCGATTAGCACAACTAAGTAAATATATCTCAATCGGTGCTTTTGTGTTAGCTTTGCTGATGCTAGGCTTAAATCTCTTAAAGGGAGCAGAATTAGCAACAGCATTTGTTACTTCAATTACGATGGCTGTAGCAATCATTCCTGAAAGTTTACCGGTAATTGTATCAATTATTTTGGCAATTAGTGTTGTTCAAATGGCAAAACATAATGCAATTGTCAAAAAAATGCCAGCGGTTGAAACTCTAGGAGCAGTTAACATTATCTGCACGGATAAAACAGGAACGTTAACAATAAATCAAATGACCGTTAAAAAGCTTTTTACAGCAATGGGGCAAGTTCATGATTTAGAAGCAAAAGAAGATCCATCACAAGGAGAACGAGAATTGTATCATGCGATGATTCTTTGTAATGACTCACTAATTGATGAAAATGAAACTAGAATTGGTGATCCAACAGAATTAGCATTGACAATTGTAGGTAAGTTATATGGAAAAGATGATGAAATATCATTTAGAAAAAGGCATCCACGAGTAGATGAATTACCATTTGATTCTGAGCGTAAACTAATGACCACAGTACATAAAACGACAAAAAGGGAAATTGCCTATACAAAAGGGGCTTTGGACCAACTATTAGCGCGTTGTACAAAAATATTAATGGATAGCGGGATCGAAACACTAACAGATAGCCAAAAGCAGAGTATTATGGAACAGGCGGAAACAATGTCAAATACTGCACTAAGGGTACTAGGATTTGCTTATAAATTAGGTGATGGACCACTAGAGACAGAACTAACATTTATTGGTGCTGTGGGGATGATTGATCCAGAGCGAGTAGAAGCAAAAGTTGCAATTGAGCGTGCCTTAGCTGCAGGCGTTATTACAATTATGATTACAGGTGATCATAAAAGTACCGCATTTGCAATCGCTAAAAACTTAAATATGGTAGAAGATATTAGTCAGGTAATTTCAGGAGGTGAGTTAGATGAACTTACTGATGAGCAATTTAATGAAAATGTAGCACAGTATCGTGTCTTTTCGCGCGTTAGTCCCGAGCATAAGGTAAGAATTGTTAAAGCGCTGCAGGCACAGGGAAATATTGTATCAATGACTGGTGATGGCGTTAATGATGCTCCAAGTTTACAAGTAGCACATATTGGTGTAGCGATGGGAATTACGGGAACGGATGTTGCAAAAGGTGCAGCAGATATGATTTTAATGGATGATAACTTTTCAACAATTGTTAGTGCAATTGAAGAGGGACGTAACATTTATAATAAAATTAAGCGCTCAATTGCCTTCATTATTTCAACGAATTTAGGAGAAGTATCAGCAATTTTTATTGCTGTCCTCCTGGGATATATTGAACCACTTACAGCGGTGCAAGTATTATGGGTTAATTTAATTGTCGAATCACTAATTGCAATTCCTCTGGGGATGGATAAAAATGATCCAACGGTAATGAATCAATTACCACGTGAAAATAAAGAATCAATCTTCAAAAATATGTACGGAACAATTGGTATTTTATCTACCTCTGTTATCGCTGCAGTCCTAATTGCCTACATTGGTGGTATAAATATTGGGGCAACACAAATAACCGCAGGGACAATGGCATTTATGGTCATGGCAACATCGCCAATGATTTATGCATTGAGTATGAGACAACCCAATAAAAGTATGTTTCATGATATGTTTGGTAATAAAGCATTAATTGGGGCAATTGTTGTGGGGATATTACTTAATATATCGTTGATTTGGACTCCAGGATTAAATAGCTTCTTCTCACTAAATGCATTATCGGGAATACCACTGCTTATTGCTATTGTTTGTACACTAATTCCAACAATAGTATTTGAAATAAGTAAACTTGTTAAAAAATAATCGAAAAGACAGCATCATTAATTAAAGATGCTGTCTTTTTTGATGCTCCCATTGACAAAGACACAAAAACCTGTTAATATAGTATTATAAACTAGATGAGGTGATTTTATGAATGACAGTATAAAGAAAGAAGAATACCTGAATACATTACTCCACGGAAGTGGGATGATAATTAGTATTATTGGCTTAGTGATTCTTATAGGGATTGATTTTAATAGAGGAAGTGGTGCGGAATTAGCAAGTCTAATTATTTATGGTGGAGCAGTCGTTTTACTTTACCTATGCTCAACACTACTTCACTATAGTAAGTTTAAGGGAGTGTCTCCCAAAAGTGAGCATATTTTTAGTGTCTGTGATCATAGCGCAATTTATTTGTTGATTGCGGGAAGTTATACACCCTATATTGTGTTTATCTTACCACCAGCAGAAGCCCTTTTTTGGCTCTGTTTAATTTGGGGGGTAGCATGTTTTGGTGTAGTGTATCAGTTTTTCTTTATGGGTCGATTTCAGCATTTTTCGACAATTATTTATATTGTTATGGGGTGGCTAATTGTCTTTTTCTTTGCACCAGTAAGGCTTTTTCTTAGTGATGAAAGTCTCTTATTGTTATTTTTAGGTGGCCTTTCTTATACAGGGGGGACGATATTTTTTAGTATTCGAAAACCGTTTATGCATACTATTTGGCATCTTTTTGTCATGATGGGAACGGCTTTTATTTATTTTTCGGTGATTTTACTTATTGTACAATAGGGCGCTTCAATAGTGAAGTAGCTTTTTCTAAAAGTGAAAAAGGATAGGCGTGATCTGTAATTGATAGTATAATAGAATTAATAATCAGTAATTAAAGGAGAATGAAATGATGCTAAAGAATAAAAAAATTAAAATGGTTTTTTTTGATATTGATGATACATTGGTTGTAAAAGATAAGCAGTTTATGCCTAAAAGTGTACCAAAGGCGGTGGCAAAATTGCAGCAAGCGGGTATTAAAATTGGCATTGCTTCGGGGCGGGCAAGGTATGGTGTGGTACCAATGGTTGCCAAGCTAGACGCTGATGTTTATGTTACTATTAATGGACAAGCGGTTGAAAATAGGTTGGGTGAGGTAATTTATAGCAACCCCCTAGTTGCATCCGATGTAGAAGCAATTGTAGCTTGGTGTGATGCTAATGATATTGATTATGGAATGGTAGGGAGTAAAAAATGTGCGGTATCTTTCTTAAGTGATGTCGTCAAAGATGCAATTACTGTGGTCTATGGTGAAGTTGATATCGATCCTAATTTCTACAAGAACAATGAAATCTATCAAATGTGGACGTTTACAGAAGGGCAAGAAGAGGAGCAAATACCAGATAGCATCAAAGCTAATGTTAATATTGTTCGCTGGCATCCTAATAGCTGTGATCTTTTCCCTAAAAATGGCTCGAAAGCTAGGGGAATTGAAAAAGTATTAGCGAATTATGGCTTAACAAAAGAAGAAATTATTGTTTTTGGTGATGGCTTAAATGATATTGAAATGTTTAAATATGCTGGCTTTTCAGTTGCTATGGGAAATGCCCACAGTGATTTAATCGTACATGCAGATTATCTCACAAAAGATATTGAAAACCATGGTATCGAACACGCTTTAATTGAACTAGGATTAATAACGTAACGAAAAAAAGAACGAGAAATAAATATTTCTCGTTCTTTTTGCTGATTATTTCAATAATGCTAAAATGTCAGCTTTCTTGCTTCCTGCAGGAATTGAAATTCCTTGCTCTTTAGCTAAGTCTTTTAATTCAGCAACAGTTAATTTACTGTTATCTGCTGTTTTAGCAGGTGCTACCTTAGCAACAGCTACTTTAGTTGCTGCCGCCTTTTTAGCGCCTGCAACTACTTTAACGACTGGTACGACAGGCTTTGGCCCATTTCCCGGTGTTACAGTGATTGTATTTTCAGAAGGTGAGTTAGCTCCAGTGATAACTGGCTTATTCCCTTTTTCAATCCCTTGTTTAGCTATTGTGACAAGTTGTCCAAACGCTTTATCATCGTGGATAGCAACTTCTGATAGCATTTTACGGTTTACTTCGATACCGGCACACTTTAACCCAAACATGAATGTGCTATATGACATACCATGGATTCTAGCTGCTGCATTAATACGAGTTACCCATAACTTACGGAAATCTCTTTTCTTTTGACGACGATCACGGAATGCATACATGTATGATTTCATGACCTGCTCTTTAGCTGTACGGAATAAGAGATGCTTGGCACCATAATATCCTTTAGCTAATTTTAATATTTTCTTACGACGACGGCGCGCAACCGTTCCACCTTTAACTCGTGGCATAATATAAAACCTCCTATATAGTTTATGTAATTAATTTCAAAATTAGTTATGTAACATGTGTTTGATACGTTTCATATCTCCAGATGATATTAATCCTGATTTACGTAATTGTCTTCTTTGCTTAACTGATTTGTTAGCAGCAAGATGTCCTGTAAAAGCACTCCATCTTTTTAATTTTCCTGAACCAGTTTTCTTAACTCGTTTAGCAAGACCTTTATGTGTCTTCATTTTTACTTTTGCCATTGCGATTTCCTCCTAATACCTGTTTTATTTTTTGATTGGGGCAAGCAGCATGTGCATGCTTCTGCCTTCTAATCTTGCACCAGACTCAACTGTTGCAAATTCGCTCATGCGCTCTGCAAAGCGATTCATAACATCTTTACCAATGTTTGAATGTGTAATAGCTCTTGCTCTAAAACGGATTGAAACTTTAACTTTATCGCCTTTAGCTAAAAACTTTTCTGTTTGGTTAGCTTTAGTTTCAAAGTCATGTGCATCAATTGTTGGGCTAAGCCGAACTTCTTTTGTTATCAACACTTTTTGATTTTTACGTGCTTCACGTTGTTTTCTCTGTTGTTCATAACGGAATTTTCCATAGTCCATAATTCGACATACGGGGGGAGCAGCGTTGGGTGAAATACAAACTAAATCAAGATTAGCAGTTGTAGATAATTTCAAAGCTTCTTCACGACTGATAACGCCAATTTGTTCTCCGTCAGCACCAATAACTCGAACTTCTTTAGCACGAATTGCTTGGTTCATAATAGTGCGATCTTGTTGTCTGCCGCGATTATTATTTTGCTTGTTAATAAGTAACACCTCCAAGGTATAAAAAAATGGTTGTTACAAATAGTGTAACAACCAAAAAAATACAATTAACTCATATAATTTCATACCAGCCAACAACAGATACTGCGTCGGTCAAGGTGAGGCTGTTACCTACTTATTCCTAGGCTATTATACCATATGGCAGATAAATAAGTCAATGGTATAATCAACAAAAAGAAGATTGGCGTAAATGATGAAAAGTGATATAATATAACATAGATTTAAATGTTAAAAAAGAAGGGAATCAATACAAGTGATAAGCGAAAAACAATTACAATATATACAATTAATTATAAAAAAAGGACTAGGAATTAAACAAGGAGATCGGCTCCACATAATGGCGGACGTAAAATCAGCAGAATTCACGCAAAAAGTTGTTGAAAGTGCTTATTGTGCTGGAGCAATTGAAGTCGAAGTCTATTATACGGATGAAGTAATTAGTCGATTAAAGGGAATCAATGATGAAGATGCATTATTTGATGTCTATCCAGAGAGTGAACACGTCAAGTTAGAAACATGGCTTGCAAAGGAGTCAAAAAGATTAACCCTAACATCACCAAACCCTGCGGGGATGGCGGGTGTTGAGAGTAGCCGAATAATGCGTTTTCAAAAAGCAGCAGAACAGCCGATGTCAAATTATCGAAAAGCGCTAATGGGGAATAATATTAGCTGGACAATTGCAGCTATTCCCAATGAAATATGGGCCAAAACAGTATTTCCCAACGCTGCAACAGAAAAAGAGGCAATGAAACTGCTTTGGGAAGCAATTTTTGCTAGTGTCCACTTAAATGATGGCCCGGATGCTTGTTTAAATTGGGAAAAGCACATTACAATATTACAGAAGAAAGTAGAACAATTAAATAAAGCAAATATTAAATCGCTCCACTATAAAAATAGCCTTGGAACCGACCTTGTTGTTAACCTACCAGAGGGACATCTCTGGGAAGGTGGAGGAGCTAAAAACAATAAAACAGGCGACTGGTTTGCTCCTAATATGCCAACAGAAGAAGTTTTCACACTAGGAGATGCAAATCATGTAAATGGCATCGTTTATAGCTCAAAACCACTCTTGTTTTCCGGGCAATTAATTGATAATTTTTGGCTGGAATTCAAAGATGGAGCAGTTATTAAAGCGCAAGCACAGACGGGCGACAAAATGCTACAAGAATTACTTAAAGCTGATGATGGTGCCAGACGAATTGGCGAAGTTGCTTTAGTCCCATTTGATTCGCCGATATCGCAATCGGGAAATCTCTTTTCAATGACATTATTTGACGAAAACGCATCTTGTCATCTAGCACTAGGAAATGCCTACAGCGGCACACTCCCTAAAAGTATTGGTAAAACGAAAGCAGAATTAGCAGAAATGGGCTTTAACACATCACTAATTCATGTGGATTTTATGATTGGAACAGCAGACTTAACAATTAGTGCAACAACAATAAATGGCGACAAAATTGACATTTTTACAAAAGGAAATTTCGCACTTTAATAAATAAGAAAAGACCATGGTTCTAACGTTAGACAAACAATCTAATATTAGCCTCATGGTCTTTTCTAGGTGAAATAAGCCAACTAAATTATTTATAGTTAGCAATTTTTTTGCTTAGGTAGGCCCATTGTTTTTTAGGGAAATAGAATAAGGCTGTTAATAGGGGGATATAAACGAAAGTTGCAGTAATAAATCGAAAAAGTAAGGCGGAAGTAACAACGGTCCAAAGTCTGGTAACATTGGGGACTAAAATCCAATACTGAAACACTAAAGCAATGGTACTTGCCAAAGTAATCCCCACATAAGCAATAAACAAATTTGCCCAAATAATCCGCCTCAAGCCCAAATCCTTCTGATGAAAAAAAAGCCCTCCCATCATGCAGAACAAGCCCTCATTTAAGGTGAAAAAGGGATTGAAAATTGTGGGAGATAATGAAAACAAAATCAAATCAGCAATCACGCCCAAGAAGAACCCCATTTTAGCTCCTAAAAGCATACCAATAACGGGTAGAATAAAATAAGCAAGATTAATTTGAATGACTCCAGGAATAATGGGAATTGAGGGGGTAATCTGTCTAATAACAACATAGAATGCAAGCAGCATCGCCGTTAGTGTAATTAATTTTAAATTTTGTTTGGTGTTCATTAGCATCGCTCCTTGTAAATAGTTACTATTATTATAGCAGAAAAAGGGGGGGAAAGTAAAAGATAAGGTCAATTTAACCCCAAAAAAAGGATGCCCATCAAAGGAGCATCCTTTTTTAATTTATCTGTTTGATGGGCGACGTGCTCCAGCTGGACGGTCTCCACCAGCACGGCGGTCATCACGACGACGATCTCCACCATTAAATCCACCTTCAGATGAACCAGCGCGACGATCATCACGACGACGATCTCCGCCATTAAATCCACCTTCAGATGAACCAGAACGGCGATCATCACGACGACGATCTCCACCGCCACTGCCGAATCCACCACGGTTTCCACCACCATTAAATCCGCCGCGATTTCCACCGCCACCGAATCCACCGCGGTTTCCACCACGACGATCTCCACCGCCACCTTGGCGTCCAGAGTGATGTTCAAGTCCACGTTTTGCATTTTTAGCGTGATCCTCGATAAATTTATCTTTATCAAATGATGGCGTTAAAAGCATTAATGCACTAGCAAGTAATTCAGTTGCACCATTTTCAGCAAGTAATTTCTTAGCTAATTCAAGATAGTTTGCATCAGTTACTTTTTCGATGTTATTTGTTACTTTTTCCATGGATTGTTTTTCAATAGCATCAATTACATCATCAACAGTTGGGTGTGAAAGCTTAGTTAATTTCGAAGCTGTTTTACGCTCAATTTGAGGTAATAATTGATTAACTTCTTTTGGGGTGAAAAATGAGATAGCGTTACCCGATGCATCAGCACGACCAGTACGACCAATACGGTGAACGTAGTACTCAAGTTCTTGGGGTAAATCATAATTAAACACATGTGATAATTCTTTAATATCTAATCCACGGGCTGCAACATCAGTTGCAACGAGTAGTTTTGTTTGACCAGCACGGAATTTCTTAAACGTAAATGTTCTTTGTTCTTGTGATAAGTCACCATGAATACGATCAACAACAAAGCCTAATTGAACAAGTGATTCTGTGATTTCATCAACTCTTTTTTTCGTACGTGCAAAAATAATTGCTCTTTCTGGTGCTTGAACACGAAGTAAGTCAGCTAAAATTGAAATCTTTTGAGCATCTCTCATAACAAGGAAGCTTTGATTGATCTGGTCTAATTTTTCTCTTGTTGCTTTGATTTGGATATATTCTGGATTTTTCAAAAATTTATTAGCAACAACTTCAATTTTTCGATTCATTGTAGCAGAGAAAAATAATGTTTGATGTTCTTCGACAATTTTTTCAGAGATTGTTTCAACATCGTCGATAAATCCCATGCTTAACATTTCATCAACTTCATCTAAAACGAGGAAACGGATGTTTTCTGTTTTAAGAACACGACGTTTCATTAAGTCGATACAACGACCTGGTGTTGCGACAACACATTCAAAACCGCTTTTCAAATCACGAATTTGACGATCAATTGATGAACCACCAAAAACAACGGCTGTACGAATTTTTGTATGCTGTGCCATTTGGCTGAAAGCGTCGGAAACTTGTAATGCAAGCTCACGTGTAGGGACTAAAATTAATGTTTGTAATGTTCTATTTGCATGCATTTGTTCAATAATTGGAATTGAAAACCCTGCAGTTTTTCCTGTTCCTGTTTGTGCTTGACCAATAATATCACGGCCTGCAAGTGCAAGGGGAATGGCTTTTTCTTGGATTGGTGTAGCGTCGGTAAAGCCGATTTTCGCTAAGGTGCTTTGCATGTCCTCAGACAATGCTAATTCAGTATATTTCATAAGTTCTCCTTCAGTTTGTAAATGATCACATCGAAAATTTCCTAATCCGACCTAAATTTAGGCAGACAAAAAAACCTTTGTAACTCAAAGGTTTTCAATATTTTAAATGCAAAATAAAAAAATTGCATCATAAATAGGAAAGACGCTGCGTCACTCTTATTACAAGGGTGTGAGCGTTTAAGACCTATTTTTTATAAATACAATTTTAATTGTTATTACAATATATAAGTTAATGGACTTTAACAATAAAGTGCGTGTCACACTCGACCCTCTGCTAAGCATTATACACGAATCAATCAATAATGTCAATCAATAATGTCAATCAATAACATGCCTAGTACGCAAAGGTGAGAATAATGCTCACAATGAGCAGTCTTTTTTTAAAAAAAAGCGAAACATGTTATGATAGAGGGAGCAAAAATTGTTTATGGAAGAAAGATTGGGTAAAAAACGTGAAGCAGAAAATAAATATTGAATATGGTTTGACTACAAAACAGGTGGAGCAGCGCAAAATTAATGGGGATGTTAACATTATTACAAAGGTTCAAGCAAAGTCGGTGAAGGAGATTGTTTTATCCAATAGTATGACCCTTTTTAATGGGTTGAATATTGGATTGGCTTTGATGGTTATTATCGCAGGGTCACCTTCAAACGCCTTGTTTGCTTTTGTTATTGTTAGTAATACATTTATTGGGATTTTTCAGGAAATTAGGGCGCGAATTACGCTGGAAAAACTTTCGTTGCTGAATACTTTTTTTGTGGATGTATTGCGGGATGGGGTTTTTTCAAAAATTGGGGTTACTGAGGTTGTTTTGGATGATATTGTTAAATTTGAGACGGGGCAACAAATTTCAATTGATGGGGTTGTTTGTTCACATGAGGCTGAAGTTGATGAGTCGCTGCTGACGGGGGAATCGGATGCCGTTTTTAAGGCTGAAGGTGATACTGTTCTAGGGGGGTCATTTGTGATTGCTGGATCAATTTTAGTACAAGTAAGTGCAGTTGGTGATTCTATGTACGCAAGTCGCTTAGCGCAGGAGGCGAAGGAATTTAAAATTGTCGATTCGGAGTTAATTAAGTCAATTAAGTTGATTATTAAGTGGGTAACAATTGTTATTATTCCGGTAGGTATTTTATTAATTTGGTCGCAATTTTTAGTTGCGGGGAATACATGGCAGATGGCAATTATTGGTTCAGTTGCTGGTATTGTGGGGATGATTCCTGAAGGTTTAGTGCTGTTGACAAGCATTGCCTTTATGGTAGGTGTTGTCCGACTTGCTAAGGTGTATACGCTTGTACAAGAGTTACCAGCGGTGGAAATGCTTGCGCGTGTGGATACTTTATGCCTCGATAAGACGGGAACAATTACCGAGGGGAATTTATTGTTGACAAATATTCAGCCTAATTCAGGTTGGACAGTTGAGCAGATGGATGAGGCATTGGCTGCCTTGAGTCGTAATTTGCCAGCAGCCAATGCAACACAAATTGCATTGCAACAACGGTATGACTTTTCTAATTGGAAAGCGAAGACGATTATTCCGTTTTCATCGTCGCGAAAATGGAGTGGTATTGCTTTTGAGACGCAAGGAACATGGATTATGGGGGCGCCAGAGATGGTTATTTTAAGTGATTATGCTAAATATGAACAGCATATCCAATCCGAGGCACAACTTGGTCGACGCGTCCTTGTATTGGCTTATAGTGCAACAGTAATTGAGCGGACGATGCCTTTAGATGAGGTTCAAATTGTCGGGTTTATTTCGTTTGAAGATATTGTTAGAAAAAGTGCTGTTGAAACATTCTCTTATTTTTTAGCGGAGTCGGTGGATATCAAAATCATTTCAGGCGATAGTCCTTTAACAGTTGCAGCGGTAGCAAAGAAGGCAGGTCTTGCTAATACAAATAGTTTTTTTGATGCTCGATATTTGCCAACGGATATGGAGCAAATTCGAAAAATTGTAGCTCAAACGACAATTTTTGGTCGTGTTAGTCCAACGCAGAAAAAGGCCTTGGTGATGGCCCTCCAAGCAAATGGTAAAACCGTTGCGATGACGGGGGATGGGGTTAATGATGTGCTTGCTCTAAAACAATCAGATTGCGGTATTGCAATGGCAAATGGAAGTGAGGCAACCCGTGCAGTGGCTCAGCTTGTGCTACTTGATTCTGATTTTTCAGCATTACCGAAAGTTGTTTCTGAGGGGCGCAAAGTTATCAATAATATTGAGCAGGTTGCAAGCCTGTATCTTGTAAAGACATTATATTCAATGATTTTGAGTTTGATTTTCATTATGTGGGTTAAAACATACCCCTTTTTACCAATTCAATTGACGTATGTTAGTAGTTTAATGGTGGGGATTCCTTCATTTTTTCTAGCGTTGGCACCAAATGATCAGCGGGTGGAAGGCCGCTTTTTACCTAAAGTTATGAAAGACACCGTGCCAGGAGCCTTAACAATTGTTGCTTTTACGCTCCTTATTTATTTGTTGATTCCCTACTTTGAGTTTAATGAAATAACAAGGCGAACGTTATCGCTATTGCTCCTGCTAGGTATCCAATTTATGATTTTATTAAAGGCTTGTCGACCGTTTAATCGGTTAAAAGTTGGTTTGGTTGCCATTATTGGTTTTTGTTCACTGGTAAGCATCTTTATGAGTGAAGTTCAGGAGATATTAATGATTACGCGCTTAAGTTTTTTTACGTATTTATTTGTAATGATATTATTAATTGCAGCATACTTTACAATGAAAATCTTAGAAGTTCTACTAATAAAACTAGAGAAAAAGGTGATTGACTGATATAATGGTGTGTAGTACTTAAATTAAAAAGGGAAAGGAGCGTAAACAGATGGCAGAATTAACATTTGAAATTGTCAAACATATTGGGGTTTTATCAGAAAACGAAAAAGGTTGGACAAAAGAAATCAATTTAGTGAGCTGGAATGATCGGCCAGCAAAATATGATATCCGTGAATGGGATAAAGAACATAAAAAGATGAGTAAAGGCATAACTTTATCACAAGAAGAATTCTTTGAGCTTAAAGGGATTTTAGAGGAAGACTAAATTTAAAAATAGCATTGTTGTGAAATAAACAACATGCTTTTTTTATTGGAAAAAATATCGTGAAACGCCCGACAAAAGAGCTAAAATATGGTACAATAATAAGCAGAGAAACTCAAAGGAGAATTATATGAAAACGATCGTAATTATTGATGGGTACAGCCTTTTTTTTAGGGCATATTTTGCTACGGCTTATACGGGACAGTTTATGCACACTAGTGAAGGTGTGCCAACTAATGCCATTTTTTCATTTTCTAATATGATGTTTAGGATTTTAGGGGAGCATAATTTTACACATATTTTGGTGGCGTTGGACCCTGGTGGTAAGACGTTTAGGCATGAATTAATGCCTAAGTATAAAGGGACAAGGTCGGAAACGCCAAGTGAGATGATTCCGCAATTTGCGTTATTACCAGAATTACTAGATGCCTTAAAAATACCACATTATAAACAAAAGAATTTTGAAGCCGATGACATCATTGGAACGGTTGCCAAAAATGCTGAATTGGCGGGATACAATGTGGCAATTTTATCATCTGATCGTGATTTATTACAATTAATTGATGAGAAAACAACAGTCCGCTTGCTAAAAAAAGGGTTAAGCGAGATTGAAGATATGACGCTTGAAACATTGTATGAGCAACTAGCATTACGGCCAAAGCAAATACCCGATTTAAAGGGGTTAATGGGAGATGCCGCTGATAATATTCCAGGTGTTCCAGGAATAGGGGAGAAGACGGCGCTTAAATTATTAGCGAAATATGAGACTGTTGAAGGCTTGTATGAGCACGTTGAAGAGCTAAAGGGGAAGCAAAAGGAGAAAGTTGTTGAAAACGAGGCGCTTGCCCGTCTAAGTAAACAGCTTGCAACAATTGATACCCAGATGACACTAGAATTAAACTTAGATGATTTAGCCTATAAGGCAATTGATTTAGAGGCGTGTGGGCAGTTTTTTCGGAAGATTGAGTCGAAGACTTTGGCTAAGAAGGCGCAGAGTGTTTATGATGGTCAAATGGCAACAAAAGAGCATGAAGATGATTTGTCTTTGGATAGTTTGCTATCTGATATTGATGTGTCCGTGCCACTTGCAACGATTGATGAGGTTTTTGAAATACCCGATAAGACGATGATGTACTTTGAACATCCGTATGAAAATTATCATTTAGAGCAGGAGCCATTGTATGTTGTTTTATATCAACAAGATTTCTTAAAGGCATTTACGTGGTCAGCATTTAGCCAAAATCCAACCATAAGAGCCTGGCTAGCATCAGAAAAAGCAACTAAGATGGTTTTTGATAGCAAGAAAGCGTATAGCTTTTGTGCCTATGCTGGTTTAGATATTGCAGGAATTTGCCTTGATCTGCAATTAGCAAGTTATTTAATTAATCCATCTACTAAAGTTGATGAAGTAGCAGACATTGCACAGACATATGAGTATACAATCCATTATCAAGAACATATTTATGGTAAAAATACGAAGTTTTCACTAGAAAACGATGAGGCAATTTTCAAGTATGCTCTGGAGCAAGCAGAAATGTGCTATCAATTAGCCGATATCTTAGAACAAGCTTTAGTTGATGATGATTTGGTAGAGCTTTTACATGATGTTGAGATGCCGTTGGCAAAAATTTTAGCCCAGATGGAGCTAGTGGGAATTCGGGTAGATAGTCAAACATTGATTGAACAAGGAAAAATAATTGATGGGCGAATTGCTATTTTGGAGGAAACTATTTATGAGCATGCCGGGACAACTTTTAATATTGCTTCACCAAAGCAATTAGGTGAAATTCTGTTTGATACCCTTAATTTACCGGTGATTAAAAAGACGAAAAATGGTTATTCAACGGCTGCTAATGTGCTAGAGGCGTTAAGTGGCATGCATCCAATTATTCCCTTAATTGGTGAATATCGACAACTAGCAAAGCTTAATTCAACATATATCAAGGGACTACAACCAGCCATTTTTGCTGATGGCAAGGTGCACACAATTTATAAGCAAGCACAAACGCAGACCGGTCGTCTAAGTTCAATTGAGCCAAATTTACAAAATATTCCAATCCGCTTAGAAGAAGGTCGACTTATTCGGAAGGCTTTTGTGGCAAGTGATGATAATCATGTGTTGTTTTCAGCGGATTACTCCCAAATTGAATTGCGAATTTTGGCCCATCTGGCAAGCGTGGAAACACTTGTGGATGCATTTGTTCACAAAAGAGATATCCACACGGAAACAGCAATGAAAGTTTTTGAAGTTGATGCTCAGAATGTGACCTCATTAATGCGTTCACAGGCAAAGGCTGTTAATTTTGGGATTATTTATGGGATGAGTGATTTTGGTTTGGCAACGCAATTGCAGATTAGCCGCCAAAGTGCGAAGCAATTTATCGATAAATATTTTGAATTATTTCCAGGGATTAAAAAGTATATGGCTGACACAATTGTAACAGCAGAGAAATCCGGATATGTCGAAACAATGCTTAAAAGGCGACGCTACTTTCCAGCAATACATAGTCGAAATTTTAATGAACGAAATATGGCAAAACGGGCAGCGATGAATGCCCCTATTCAAGGCAGTGCAGCTGATATTTTAAAGCTGGCAATGATTGCGATTGATAGGCGATTAAAAGCGGAAAAGCTGGAGACAAAAATGATATTGCAGGTCCATGATGAATTGATTTTTGATACACTAGTAGAGGAACTTGCAGCAGTTGAGCAATTAGTTTGCGAAGAAATGGCAACGGCAATTAGTATGAGTGTCCCCCTAGAAGTGGGGATTGCCCAAGGAAAATCGTGGTACGACGCGAAATAACAAAAGTGAAGGGGAAAACAAGAATGCCAGAATTGCCAGAAGTAGAAACGGTTGTTAGAGAACTGCGAAAAAATATTGTTGCGAAAAAGATTATGACATTACGTGCAAGTTATCCTAAGTTAATTTGTGCTTCAATTGTCCAAATTAAGGATAATGTGGATGGGCAGACGATTACAGCAATTGAACGTTTTGGGAAATACATTTTAATTTGTCTTGAAAATCAAAAGGTCATCCGTGTGCACTTACGTATGGAAGGTAAATTTTATTTAACAGATAGATTAATCGATGAAAGCATTGATAAACACGTGCATGGAATATTTAGTTTTAGTGATGGTACTTATTTGAAATATCATGACGTTCGTAAATTTGGCACCTTTGAAATAATTTCGTATTTTGCCAATTGGCATGAGGAATCTAAATTTAGTACCCTTGGTTTTGAGCCGTGGGAAAGTGGATGCACAGAGGCCTTTATTAGCGCAAAACTCCAAAAATCACAAATGATGATAAAACCTAATTTACTGAATCAGAAAACAATTGTTGGATTAGGTAATATTTATGTTGATGAAGTGCTTCATTTATCAAACATCCATCCAACAAAGATCTGTAGTACACTTAAGTCAAGTCAAATCAAAGCAATTGCTAAAAATGCTGATGAGGTACTCAAAAAGGCAATTGCATTAGGTGGAACAACAATTAGGAGTTATCATAGTACAATGGGCATTGATGGTCTTTTTCAAAATGAATTGCTCGTTCACTTGCGCAAGGGTGAGGCATGTTATCGTTGTAACACAAAAATAATTAAAGAAAAAATCAGTGGTAGAGGCAGTTATTATTGTCCAAAATGCCAAGTTAAATAAAAGAATAGGAGAAATCAAAGTGAAGAAAATTATTGGATTAACAGGGGCGATTGCAACGGGTAAATCAACGGTAGCTAATTTATTTATTGAAGAAGGCATTTATGTTATTGATAGTGATGTCTTAGCTAAACAAGCACTAAAGCAGGCAGCAGTCATCAAGCAGTTAGTTGAAACATTTGGCCAAGAAATATTAACGGCAGCAGGAACAGTAGACCGGGTTTACTTGGGGGAAGTAATTTTTTCAAATGAGGAGAAAAGGCAGCAGTTAAATACGATTGTTCATCCTGTTGTTAAGGCGGAAATTATGCGGTTATTAGAGCAACGCAAAAATGATGTCGTTGTAGTAGATGTTCCGTTGATGTATGAAACTGATTTTCATAAATTAATGGATGAAATCATTGTTGTATATGCACCATTTGAAGCGCAAATTCACCGGTTAATGGAACGCAATCATTTTGAATATGAAGATGCGCTCAAGCGAATTTCATCACAAATATCAATTGAAGAGAAAAAAGGTAAAGCGGACTTTGTTATCGATAATAGTGGGACAAAGATGCAGTTATATCGCAATTTCAGAGAAATATTAAAGCAAATCTAACAGGAGAGGAGGGGCGGATAAAATGGTAAAAACCGTACAAGATTTATTTTTAATTAGGCGCGTGGATACAATTATTGAAGCATGGGATAATGTCTTAGTTGAGTTATACTTACCATTTTTGGGAACCAAGGCAACAATGCTATACATCCTCCTAAAAACAATCCCTCAAAAGAAAGAACCAACGTCACATCATCAGCTATTGCAGCAGACACAGCTACCATTTGAGGAATTAGCACCACTTTTTAAAAAACTCGAAGCAAGTGGCTTGATTTCTTCATATTTGACAAAAGTTGATGAGATAGTTGTCTATCTTTACGCAGTGCATTCACCAATGGGTGCAACTGACTTTCTTAAGGAGCCCATGTTTGTTCGCGTGCTTTCAAGTTATATTGGTCAGGAGTCGCTTAATCAAATAATTTCACGTGTTAACCAGCAAAAGCAAAATAGCCAATATATTTCTTCGCTCGAAAATATTTCAGCCCACTTTAAAGTTGTTTTTCAAGAGGAATTATGCGGTGTGGATGAGCAACTTACAGCAGTTGATGATAATTTGGCTTATGAAATTACGGGGCAAGAGCAGTACTTCTTTGATACATTTTATTTAATGATTCCAGTCTCAATTAGAGAAAGCTTTACATTTTCAACTTCACTAAAGCAATTATTAGGTAAAATAGCGCAGATGTATGCGCTTGATTCGGGGCAGATGGCAACAGTTTTTAATGTTGCATACCAAAAAGCTAATGGGAAACTTGAGGAAGCTGATTTGCGTAGTGCAGCCTATACATTAACCCTAACCAAATTGCGTGCAACAAAGAGTATGCCAAGTCCAGCAGCATCAAGTGATGGCATGGCTTCAATTAAAAATGAAGCGCTGCGAAAGGCACTTTTTTTAATGAAGGCTAAGCCCACTTTAGAGTATATTGCCCTGCTTACTGATAATGTTACACCAATAGATGTTAGCAATGTGGAGCAGTTGATTTTGGATTACCAGCTTAAAGAAGAAGTTGTTAATGTGCTAGTTGATTATGTGTATAAAACAAATAATACGCTAGCAAAGCCACTAATGGTAGCAATTGCTCAGCAATGGAGCAAGCAAAATATTGATAGCGCGGAAGCAGCATACTTTGCCCTCAAGAATTTCGCTCAAAAGGCTAAAAAAAGGCAAGCAGAAAAAATAGCAAAACCCAATATGTCATTTAGTAAGAAAAGAACAGAAATTATTCCAGTATTCGAGGAAGCAACTAGTGAGGTTGACGAAGACCTCAAACGGGCATATGATGAAATTATTAAAGAGATGGAGGAAGCCTAGGTGAAAACAATCCAATCTGTGATTGCCTTAAAAGGTGATAAAAGTGAGAGTATGACTAAGCTTTTAAGTGAGCTAAAGGCAAATGAGGAAGTCATGAGGTTTATTTCAGCAAATAAGATGACAGAAGCAGCGGTTGCTAATAATATTTTAACGTTTAAGACGTATTTAACTTATTTAGACAAGTTAAATAAAGGTGTCTTGCTGAGTGGAAATTCTCATTTAGAAGGTTATTTATCGCTAGATTTATATAATAAAGTTGAGTTTGGCTATCGCTATACGGCAGATCATGAGCAATTATTGAATATCAGAAAATTTGTTTC
This sequence comes from Culicoidibacterales bacterium, assembly GCA_051652245.1. Taxonomy (GTDB): domain Bacteria; phylum Bacillota_I; class Bacilli_A; order Culicoidibacterales; family Culicoidibacteraceae; genus BHER01. The sequence continues at coordinate 66,731 of JBOFTV010000045.1, forward strand.
GTGTTGGCATATGGATGAGCATATGTTAAAAGCCGAAATCAGTGATTTTTCTGATAATGGCCGTTCAATTGCCGCAATGAAAGCACTTGTTATGGTTAAAAGACAAATAGCTAAAGGTGTGATGCCAACAAAAGGATTATATATTTCGGGTGCCAATGGTGTGGGAAAAACGCATATGCTGGCAGCGATTGCTAAGGCATTTTACGTGCGAGAAGTAAAAACGATTATTGTCTTTTTTCCCGAGTTGATTCGTGATTTGAAGCAAAGTCCCTTTACTGCGGATAAGATTATTAAACAATTACAGCGAGTTCCGGTTTTGATGATTGATGACATTGGCTCAGAGATGCAGACGAGTTTTAGTCGAGATGAGATTTTATTACCTATTTTAAATGCACGAATGAATAATGGGCGGCTGACATTCTTTACATCAAATTTAGATTTGGTTAGCCTAGAACATCACTTCACCCATAGTCAATATGGTGAAAATGAGCCAATTAAAGCCAAGCGAATTTTGGAAAGAATTCATGCGTTAAGCGAGTATGCTCCATTGCTTGGTGAAAATAAAAGAAGAATTGAGGGAAAATAATGTATAAGATGTTAGTAACTGATATTGATGATACTTTATTAAATAGTGACCATCAATTAAGTCCTGAAAATCTAGTGGCAATTACAAGCTTACTAGAGAAAAAGCACACCTTTGTGTTGGCAAGTGGGAGACCTGATGGTGGAATGGCGGATTTGGTCAAAGAGATCGGTTTGGACAAGGTAGACGGTTATATTATTGCTTTCAATGGCGGTAAGATTAAAAATGTGGCAACAGGTGAAATCTTGTATCAAGTTGGTTTAGAACAGGAGCATTTCAAACGCGTGGTGCACTTTGCTCAAGAAAATAAATTGAGCATCTGCTCATATACAGATACCGAAATTGTGGTTAGTCGTGAAAGTGAGCAGTCAAAAATAGAAGCGCAATTAACCGGCTTAACATATGTAGTAACAGCGGACATTTGCGCCTATTTTGAAAAAAAACTGATACCAAAGTCCATTATTTTTGGTGAGGCTGCGATAATTGCACAGATGAAACCTAAACTTCTGGAGGCTGTTGGACAAGATCTGGAAGTTGTCATTTCCAAACCAATTTTCTTAGAAATCACGCCTAAAGGTGTTCATAAAGGGAGTGCTATTTTAACATTAGCAGAAAAATTAGGAATTGAAGCTAGCGAGATAATTGCTGTTGGAGATGGGGAAAATGATCTGGAAATGCTGAAAGCTGCGGGATTAGGTATTGCGGTAGAAAATGCCCAAGATACGTTAAAAAGTGTGGCCGATATTGTTACGGTAAGCAACAATGAACATGCAATTGCTCTCATTGCCAAAACATATTTCATCTAAGCTGGATCGATATTTATAAGAAAAAAACGGAGGAAATATGTTTTGTCCATCTTTTTGACTACTTTAGGTGAAAAAAAAGATAATAAAGTGGACAGTTAAGGGAATAAATGATATGATAATAATTGGTGTGCTATACATCATTATAAAAAAACGGAGGTTTATATCTATGAAATACGAAATAAAAGGTGGTCAATTTCCAGCAGTTATTTTTCATTTAGAAGCAGGGGAACAAGTTTTTTCTGAGTCGGGTGGAATGTCGTGGATGACACCAAAAATGAAAATGGAAACAAAAACAGGTGGAGGTCTTCTTAAAGGATTAGGAAGAACATTTGCGGGAGAGTCGCTATTTTTGAATTACTACTTGGCACAGGAATCAGAGCAATTAATTGCTTTTGCTTCAGGATTTCCTGGTAAAATCATGCCGATTGAATTTGATGGAACAAATGAAATAATTGCTCAGAAGAAGTCATTTTTAGTTGCAACAACAGGTGTGGATTTAAAAACAACATTTGTTAAAAAATTTGGTGCTGGACTATTTGGCGGGGAAGGGTTTATTCTCCAAAAATTAAGTGGTACCGGAGTAGGCTTTTTAGAAATTGATGGTGATGCAATAGAGTATTCACTAGCAGCAGGTGAAAAACTGATAATTGATCAGACACATTTGGCAGCAATGGATGCATCTGTTGATTTTAGTATTGAACGTGTAAAAGGAATGAAAAATATTTTATTTGGTGGGGAAGGACTATTTGTTGGAACGTTAACCGGTCCAGGAAGAGTTTGGCTCCAGACAATGCCGTTTTCTAAGATGATGGGTGCTGTTCTTGCAGGAGCTGCTAGAAAATAAAGATAAAGGGTAACGGAGGTTATCCTTTCAGACTGTTGACAAAGTAATAAAAAACTTTGCCAATAGTCTTTTCTTTTTGATAAAATAGAAGTATAAGAAAAAGTAGGTGTAGAATATGGCAATGACAAAGAATGAAATGAATGTAAAAAATGATTGTATGATATATACAACACTAGAAGAACGTGTACCAGAGAAACATGTTGTTCGAAAATTGGAAGCAGCAGTAGACTGGAGATTTATTTATCCATTAGTGGAACATTTGTATACGCCACATGGTCGTCAAAGTGTAGATCGAGTTGTGCTTTTTAAGATGGTATTGATTAATTATCTCTTGGGTATACATTCTATGAGAAGAACCTGTGAAGAAAGAAATTGATGCAGAAACTGGTGAAGTATCGGTAAGCAAAATAAAGACAAAGAATAGAAAAGTGAGTAAAAATGATCCAGAAAGTGGATTGTTCCACAAGGGAGAAAAGGAAAAGGTTTTGCTTATACCGCTACAACAAGTTGTGATAAGAATGGTTTTATCGTTTCAACACATGTCACTCCTGGAAATGTTCATGATAGTGTATCATTTATGCCATTTTACGAACATTTGAAAACATTAAAACTCTTTGACGAAATTAAATGCATTAGTTGTGATGCTGGATATATACCCCCCCTATATATGTAAGACCATATTTGATGATAATCGCTTTCCAATATTCCCCTATAAAAGACCAATGACAAAAAAAGGGTTTTTCAAGAAATATGAATATGTATATGATGCCCAGTGTGATAGGATAGTTGCGTGATGGATTTTAATTATATCATGCCTAGGCATGATATAATTAATGTACTATCAGAAGGAGGACACTATGAATATAATAATAAAATCTTGGGTGCAAAGACAACGCATTGTTGCCAG
>JBOFTV010000046.1:0-54440 GCA_051652245.1 Culicoidibacterales bacterium
TCGGGTTGTTTTAGAAGTGAATCCGGCACGGAGAACTTTTTTATTATTCGTAGCCTGATTCAAACTGCGAAGAAAAACAAGCAAAATTATTATGAGGTGTTCAAAAAATCATTCTCACAAAACATCGTATTGGAGCCAAGAACTTGATGACTTGGTTCTATTTCTGCTGACTAGTTACCAAAACATTGCTAAATTAGACAAATGAATGTAAAAAAGCTTGTAATAGATGCGATATTTATGTATAATAATACGGTAGTATGGTGAAAAACATCAAGTTGGAAATATAAATGTAGGAGGTGCATCTCAATGAAACGTACATATCAACCTAATAAGAGAAAAAGAAGTAAGAAACATGGTTTTAGAGCCCGTATGGCTTCTGCAAGTGGTCGTAATATCTTAAGACGTCGTAGATTAAAAGGACGTAAAGTGTTAAGTGCTTAATTTTATGTAAATAAATGAGATATTAAACTTTGGATGTGCTTATCGTAATGATGTTATCCCAAGTAAGCAGCTGCTTTTTAGCGAAAGCTGTTTTATTTAATATTAATGCTTCATTTTTTTTAAATAAGAAAAATACTTTATGGTTATTTAAAGCAACGTAGAGCTGTTTTAAATAACCTTTTTTAATTGAAGAAGGGACTAAGTAACCTTGAAAAAAAAATACTCACTCAAGAAAAATGAAGATATTCAAAAAATCCTTTCTAAAGGTCGTTTTTTTCGGAATCGGGAATTTATTATGTATGTTGTCGATAATGATACGACTAAAAATTATGTGGCTTTCCTTGTGGGTAAGAAATTAGGAAATGCACCGTTAAGGAATAGGTATAAAAGGAAAATGAGGTCGATGCTTTATTGCTATTGGCCTCATTTAGTAAAGGGAAAAACAATCGTTATTATGGCAAGACCAATGATATTGGAAGAAAATCATGAAAACTTGAAAAATAGCTTGGAATTTCTCTTAAAAAGGCATAAAATATTAACTAGTAAGTAAAATCTCTAAGAGACTTAAGGAGTGTAAAGTAAAATGAAGATTCAGAAGAAAAAGATTATGTATCTTTTTGGATTTATAGGTATAGCCCTATTTTTGACTGCCTGTGGTAATGATCCAATTGTTATTGGTGGTGGATCAGAGCCAAACGGGCTTCTAGATACATTAATTGTATATCCAATCTCATGGTTGATCACAAATATTTATAATGTAACGGGTAATGCCGGTATTGCGATTGCCGTTGCAACAATTGTTATTTATATTTTAATTTCTCCATTAGAGATTAAATCTCAAATTGAAACAAAGAAACAGCAAGAGTTACAACCAGAATTGAAAAAGCTGCAAGAAAAATATCCTAATAGTAAAACTGATCGCGTTGAGCAACAGAAATATTCAGTTGCAATGAATAAGGTTTATACTGATAATGGAATGACGATGATGGGTGGCTGTTTAGCTCCACTAATTATGATTGTTATTCAAATGCCGCTATTAATTTCAATGTTTAGTGCAGTTAGGCGATTAACAATTTTAAATGAGAGTACATTTGTTCTCTTTGGTGTAAATTACAGTTTTGGATTGCCAGATCCAGGAATTCCTTATATTCCTTTTGTGGGTGATTATTTAAAAATATTTATTATTTTAGCAATTATTTCAATCTTTTTATCTTCGTACTTTACGTTGCCAAAAGATCAGCGTAATCCAAAAACGAATCAACAAGCGATGACAATGTATCTAATGAATGTTATGTTTATTTTCATCCTATGGAATCAACCAATTGCTTTAGCAATTTATTGGATTGTATCGAATTTAACAAGATTGGCAATTAGATTATTATTTGTAAATAGAATTGTTGAAAAAGAACACGCAAAACATAAAGATGCCCAACGTAAAAGTCGCATTAAATAATTAGCAGATGCTCACATCAAATTAATCTTGATGTGAGTATTTTGTTTGAGATGAGGTTAAAATAATGCAGTATCAAGTATTTTTATTTGATTTTGATGGTACAATTGCGGATACAAAAAATTTGATTGTTAAATCAATGACGAAGACATTTCTAAAACATGGCTTAGCTAAACCAATCAAAGAGGCAATTATTGCCGGAATGGGTATTCCATTGGAACTTGAGATAATGAGACTTGCGGATAATAAACTTACGCCGCTTGAAAACGAGCAAATGATGGCAACATTTAGATGGTATAGTAAGGAATTAGAAGCAGAGTATTTAGCATTGTTTCCCGATATAAAAGAAGTAATTATTGCATTATCAGCAAAAGTAAAGCTGGGAATTGTGACGAGTAAAAGTGGAGCTGTAGTCAAAAGACAGTTAGAAATGTTAGGATTATTACAATATTTTGAAGCTATTGTCTCGTCGGAGATGGTCAAAAATTACAAGCCAGCAAAGGATACAGCAATATTAGCATTAGAAATGCTTAAGTTAGCGGATCCGCACAGCACATTAGTAATTGGCGATTCAACATATGATATTTTAATGGGTAAAAATGCGGCCATGGCAACTTGCGCGGTTACGTGGGGGGCGCATAGTAAAACAGTACTAGAAGAAGTAGGACCAACATATATGGTTGATAATCCACGGTCGTTATTATTATTATCACAGGAATTAGAATAAAAGAGGAGTCAATAGTATGGATAAATTATCTAAGAATTTACATGAGGGGAGCGTACTTAAAAAATTAATTATCTTTTCGTTACCGTTTTTGCTTTCAAATATAATTCAATCGCTCTATAATGTGGCCGATTTGATGATTGTTGGTTGGTTTAATGGTGCGGAGAGTATTGCGGGCGTAAATATTAGTGGGCAAATTACCTTTGTGCTGACAAATTTTGTTATGGGTTTGTGTATTGGTGGTTCGGTTTTAGTTGCTCAGTATCTGGGAGCTAAAAATAATAAAGCAATTATTGAAGTAATTGGCACGCTATTTTCAACATTAGCTATAGCTGCACTGACAATTATGGTTATCATGTGGTTTTCGCAAACGGCTGTATTAGAATTGATGCAAACACCCCAAGAGGCTTTTAGTGAGGCAAGTGACTATTTATTTATTACGATGCTGGGTGTCTTCTTTATTTTTGGTTATAATGCACTAAGTTCAATAATGCGTGGTTTAGGAGATAGTAAGACACCCTTAATATTTATTAGTGTGGCGTGTGTGATTAATGTTTTACTTGATTTCTTATTGGTGGGGTACTTTGGTCTTGCTGCAACAGGAGCAGCGGTTGCTACGGTCATTTCGCAGGCAACTAGTATGTTGTTATGTATTATTTATTTAATTAGAAATAACTTTATTTTTGATTTTAGTTTACGATTATTTAAAATTAAGCGTGAAAGATTGGCACAAATATTGCGTGTTGGTATTCCGTCATCATTACAAAATGTGATTACGGGAATTTCCTTTTTGGTTATCACGGCGATTGCTAACACATTAGGTGTAAGTGCAGCAGCAGCAGTGGGTGTGGTTGGAAAATTTAATGTTTTTGCCATAATGCCATCAATTGCTTTATCACTATCAATTTCATCAATGGTTGCCCAAAATATTGGGGCGGGAAAAATTGAGCGAGCAAATGAGACGTTCAAGATTGGAACGATGATTGCGTGGACAATTAGTGTAACAATTTTTGCTTTTGCCCAAATATTTCCCGAGCAAATTTTCGGTTTATTTAGTGCCGATGCCCAGATGATGGAAATTGGGTTGCCTTATTTTAAGCTTTTTACGTTTGATTATTTGCTTGTTCCTTTTGTTTTCTGCTTTAATGGTTTGTTTATTGGTGCAGGGGAGAGTATGGTTTCGCTCTTTATTAATAGTATGTCAGCAATTATTCTGCGGGTGCCGATGGCAATTTTATTTAGTTTTACTTTTGGAATGGGGCTAACAGGGATGGGGCTTGGAGCGCCAATTGCCTCAATTGGGGCATTATGCTTCTGTCTTTACTTTTATTCCACAGGAAAATGGAAGACAAAGAATATAATAAAAGTCTAAGGGTAACCTTAGACTTTGTCTATTTGATGATTGCATCTACCATTAAGGCAAATTGTGCTTGTGATGGTAGGGTGCTTTTTATTTTTGGGGGAAAGCGTTCGTCAAATTTGTCGAGCATTTCTTGATTGTCGTGATGATAGAGGTCACTTTCTTGAAAACAACCACTTACGCGTGCTAAAGCGTTGGGATGAAGCTCTAGTGCTAATAGCGCCTGCGCAAAAAGACCGTCAGAACGACTAATGTTAAAATCAGCTGCTAGTTTAAAGCCCAACTTTGTGTAAAAAGAAGGGTAGCCATAAAGTAAAACGGCTTGATAGTTTAACTTTTTGGCCTGCTGTAGGGCAAAGTTAATTAATTTTGTTCCATAGCCTTTGTTCATAAATTGGGGGGCAATTGAGACTGGTCCAATTGTTATTGTCTTGAAAACGTGATTGTCAGCATTAACGATTTGTGAATGTGTAAACATAATGTTTCCAATAATTTTATTATTAATTTCGATAACAAAGGCAAGGTTGGGAATGAAAGCTTTACTGTTTCGCATGTGATGAATGATTAAATGCTCATTACAACCAGGAATATAGAGATTCCAAAAAGCATCACGGGTAACTGATTCAACTGTATGAAAATCAGCTGGAAGTTCTAGTCTTATTGTGTAATCCATGTTTAGGTACTCCTTTTACAAATATTAGTAACATTATACCATACTATGCTTTATCTCTTTGTAGTTTCATGATAAAATGTTAGATGACTGAATTTTTTAGTAACTGGGTTGGAAAAATTTATGCGTAAGAAATGAGGAATATATATGATAACAGGGAATGTCCATTCAATTGAAACATTTGGAACTGTCGATGGACCAGGAATTAGGTTCGTTGTTTTCCTACAGGGATGTATGCTTAAGTGTTTATATTGTCATAACCCTGATACTTGGGATTTACAAGGCGGAACAGAGTATAGCGTTGATGGTTTATTGGCTGAATATGAGAAGTATAAGAATTTCTTAAAAGAAGGCGGCATTACGGTTACTGGGGGCGAGGCGCTCGTGCAGATGAATTTTATGATTGAATTATTTAAAGAGGCTAAAAAGCGCGGAATTCATACTTGCCTAGATACTTCGGGTGCAACATTTAGAAAAGGTGTTGGGGCTAATGTGCGGAAGATGAAAGAGCTGATGGATTATACTGATTTAGTGCTTTTGGATTTGAAGCATATTAATAATGAAGAGCATATTGCGTTAACAAGCATAGGAAATAAAAATATTTTGGACTTTGCAACTTGGTTAAGCGACATTGGAGTACCAGTGTGGATTAGGCATGTGGTGATACCAAATTTAACATTAAATGATCGTTATTTATATCAGCTAGGATTATTTATTGGAACACTTAAAAACATTGAGAAAATTGAGCTGTTGCCATACCATGTAATGGGCGTTAATAAATGGGATGAACTTGGCTGGACTTACCCTCTAGAAGGTATAGAACCACCAACAAAAGAAGCATTTACAAGAGCGCAACAAATTGTTATTAAAGGCATTCAAGTTAAGCGTCAGGAACTTAACGTCAGCTAGATTGATTTAAAGATACGGATAGGGAAAAAATAGGAGAAATGCTATTTTTTTTTATTTAAGATAATTGCTTTAAAAAAAGGGCTATACGTGATAAAATGGATAAGTATGAGATTAAATGTATGAAGAAAGTAAGGAGATTTAATGATGAAGAAGCAAATAGGTATTTCAATTTATCCCGAACATAGTAATGAGCAGGATATCAAAGCATATCTTGATTTAGCAGCTAGGTATAATGTGAAAAAGGTGTTTAGCTGTCTACTTTCTGTTAAAAAGCCAGTGGATGAAATTAAAAGAGAGTTTAAAGTGATTAATGAGTATGCAACAAATTTAGGCATGGAGTTAATGTTAGATGTTTCACCTCGCGTTTTTGCCGAGTTGGGTATTGGCTATGATGATTTGCGTTTTTTTAGTGAAATTGGGGCAACAGGAATTCGCTTGGATATGGGGTTTGATGGCTCAACTGAAGCAAAGATGACTAAAAATCCATATGGTTTAGATATTGAAATTAATATGAGTAATGATGTTGCCGGAATTGATAATATTATGAGCTTTAAGCCAAATGTTTCAAAGTTAATTGGTTGTCATAATTTCTACCCACAGGCCTATACAGGGCTAAGACTAAGTCATTTTATTAGCTGCAGTAAGCGCTTTAAGAAATTTAACTTGCGGACCTCGGCCTTTGTTAGTGCACCATCTGCTCAGATTGGTCCTTGGCCAGTTATGGATGGTTTAGTAACGGTGGAAATGCATCGCCATTTACCAATTCAAGCACAGGCAAAACATTTATTTGCGACGGGATTGATTGATACTGTCTTAATTGGAAATATGTTTGCAAGTGAGGAAGAGTTGCGTGCTTTAGCGGAAATTGATCCGGAAGTAATTGCTTTAGAAGTTGAATTCGCCCCCGGAACAACAGCATTAGAAAAGGATATCGTGTTAAATTTCCCTCATTTTAATCGGGGAGATATCAATGATTACATGATTCGTTCAACAATGAGTCGTGTTGTTTACAAGGATAGAGATTTCCCTGCACATGATTTAAAGCCATTAAGTAAAGGTGATATTATCATTGGTAATGACGGATTTGGTCAATACAAGGGTGAACTGCATTTAGTTATTAATGATTTGCCACAAGATGATCGTAAAAATGTTGTCGCACGCGTGGTTGAATCGGAGCTCTTTTTAATTGACTACATCGAAGCGTGGCAATCATTTAAATTTGTTGAGAAGAAATAAGTAGGGGTTAAATAGATGTTTATAGTACAAATTATTTTTACAACACTGCTAGCAATTATTGCTTTTACGATTTTGGGGATGGCAATTGGAAAGAAACTTTTACCACAAATGTCACCATTACTGTATGCCCCACTAGGATTTATTGGATACTCGAGTATTTTTTGGCTGGTATCGATTGGTTTAATGTACACACATCAGCCATGGAAAATCCTGCTAGTTTTAGTAAGTCTAGTGCTAGCCATAATCTACACAAGCATTATCTTTTTTGAAAAAAAGGCAATCAAACAAACGATAAAACAGCTAAGAGGCTTGAAAAAGCAAACAGTAATTACGGTTTGCATTGTTGTTTTGATTGCTTTGGTCCATGGAATCTTACAAGTTGGCTTTTGGAATGTTGATAATTCGATGTCGGATAATTCATTTTATATTTCAATTGCAACAGCGGTAACAAATAGTCCAGCGATGTTAATTACTAATGCTGGTGATGGGATGTTACAAGGTAATACGAGTGCTGGATATCTTATTTCAACATATGAGGTATCAATGGCTTACTTAGCAGCAATCTTTGGGATGCACCCGGCAGCTTTTATGCGAATTATTGTGCCAATATTGATGAGTCTGTTTTCAACACTTGCCCTTTTTGGTGTTTTTAAAAAATTATTAAAACAAGATAAATTAGCGTTAATCGGGATACTTGCCTTTTATTTCATGCTTTATTTTTCACCAAATTCTAAAAGCAGCTTAAATGACTACAGCTTAGAAGAGTGGTTTTTATACTATAATTATGTCGGAAAAGTAATTGTTCGGTATCTCGTTACACCAGTATTTGTCTGTATTATGATTTATGTGTATGAAACCCTAATGGGTAAAAGGCGAATGACAAAGCTTGCTTTAGCTAAAATAATACTGCTATTTAATCTAATTGCAATAGCATATATTGCATTGTCACCCGGTGCGAGTATGTATTATTTAAGCTTATTATTTATTTTTCTGCTCCTGCTCCTCTTTAGTAAAACCACGAATAAAAAGGCTATTTATTTATTAAGTACGGGTTCAATAATGGCCTTTGCTGGTGTAATCATTTCGGCAGTTACAACATATGTGACAAAAGATGGAAATGTTGTCGCCCATGCCCCAGCGGCTGGTTCCAGTTTATTACGCTTTCTGGGTATTGGTTCGAAGTATTTTAATTTAAACTTATTAAAGTCACTATTTATGAACGGTCAATTTTCCGATTATTGGTATTTAATTTGGGGTCAAATTTTGGCCGTAAGTATTGGTTTAATTTATCTACTAAGCAAATTAGTGCAGGTAATAATGGGGAAAGACAAACGCCAACGCCCGCCAACAAAATCAGCACTATTTTGGAAAAAAAGATCAGCAATTCTCTTCTTTGGTGTAATATTTCCGTTCGTTTACTTGATTTTTACACATCTTCCACCAATTGTTGAGGTAGTTAGTACAATATTAGATGTGTTTGTCCATAGTCGATTAGTTGGCGTATACCCGTATGAAATTATGGGAATCACGGTTATTATTACGGGAATTACTTATATTTGTGAAATAACATTAGGAAAACTAAAGCAAAAATTTAAATATCCGGCACAGGTTATTATAAGTATGGCGCTAATTTATGTCATGGTCTTAGTATTTTTACTTATACCAGCGCGACCAATGACGTATGTCCACACAATGAGTACAGAGCGGCGTAGCCGTCTTAAGTTTCAAGATGAATATTATAATGGCATGTTTAATTATCAAAGACTAGAGAAAAATCCATATAAACTTGATCGATCAGCACAGCAGCTAGTTGATATTATTAGCCCCAAACAAGGAAAAAAAGTTGTGATGGGAACAATAAATCAGTTTTTTGGGCTATCACATGTCCGCAATTTTGATGGTGATATCCAGGTTGTTAAAACAAGGTTTTCAAAGTATAAAGATAAGGAATTAGAAGATGCATCCTACATGTTAAAAATTTATTTTTCACCGTGGGAGAAGGATAATCTCGAAACAATGAGAAAAAATACAGATGATGACGTGAAAAAAGCATTGAAATTATTTGATGTGAATTATCTAGTAGTTATTAAATCCTATAAAGAGGATAAAACATTTGGTGCAAATATGGGAACTAAATTTAAAGATATTATTGTTGAGACGGAAGAATCTGAGGATTTTTATGTCTATACATTAAAATAGAAGGAGATAAAAAAAATGAGAATCAAAAAAATGATAAAAATGGTAATAATAGCGATGGCAATGGTGTTAATTGTTGCATGTGGTGCAGCTAAAACAACAAATAATGGGGCACTTCCAGTTGTAACAATGACAATGGAAAATGGTGGAATAGTTGAAATGGAGTTATATCCAGATATAGCACCAAATACAGTTGCAAACTTTGCATCGCTAATCGAGAATAAATTCTATGATGGCTTAATTTTCCACCGTGTTATCCCTGGATTTATGGTTCAAGGTGGGGATCCGTTGGGAACAGGTACTGGTGGACCGGGTTATAGTATTCCGGGAGAATTTTCGCAAAATGGTAAGGAAAATACGTTATTGCATGAAAAAGGAGTGCTTTCAATGGCACGATCTGGTGCCCCAGATTCAGCGGGGTCACAGTTCTTTATTATGGTTGACGAAGAGCGGAGTTTAAATGGTTCTTATGCAGCGTTTGGTAAGGTTATTTTGGGGATGGACGTTGTTGATAAGATTGCTGCAGTACAAAAAGATGCAGCCAATAAGCCAGTAGAAGCGCAAAAAATAAAAACGATGGTAATTAACCTTAATGGCGTAAAGCTACCGGGGCTAATTAAAACGTAATCAAATGTGGAGAAAAAACAGGCAATGCTTGTTTTTTTATATATATAAAATTGTTGACAAGGGGGTCTGATTATTTTATAATGTTGTTATGTAGGTTACATTGTATTGCAATGTAACTTGTAATAAGGAGTGTTTTGAAATGGAAACGCAGTTGAAGAAAGGAACTCTTGAGTTTTGTGTCATCGCTTTGCTATATCATAAAAATTGGTATGGCTATGAATTGACGCAGGAGTTGAATAGAGGAATGGATGTTAAAGATGCGACAATTTATTTGATTTTACAGCGGCTAGAAAAAGCAGGTACGGTGACATCCTATGTTACAGTGCTTGAAGATACTGCTAAGGTGAGAAAGTACTATAATTTGACAGAAGCCGGAAAACAAAAACTTGAATTAATGAAAAATGAATGGAATAAACTTGGAGTGATTGTCCAAAGTTGTCTGACTAAAGGAGTGATTGGCAATGAATAAAGCAGAGTATTTAAGAAGACTAGATGACTATTTAAGGAGTTATGATGGTAATACCCAAGAAATATTAGATAATTATAGGACGATTATTGAAGAGTTATTAGGTGAAGGCTTGTCGATGAAAGAGATTGTTGAGCGCTTGGGGTCACCATCTTCGCTTTGTGATGAAATTGTTGCAGAGTTTAATTTGACATATAACAAGAAAACGGCAATGCCACTGTGGGCAAAAGTTATTTTGATTGTAATTGCGCTAATATTTGCCTTGCCGTTGATGTCATTGGTGATTTCTTTGATTTTTACGGTTATTTCCGTTTGCGTGGGTGCTATTTTTCTTATAGGAGGCCTGCTTTTTGCAGCAGTAGGAGCAAGTCTTGTTGTCTGGTTTGAAAATGATGTAAGCCTCCTTGTAAAAATATTAATGAGTATCGGGTCGCTAAGTGGGTTTATTGCTCTAAGTATTATCGTCTATTTCGTCATTAATGGGGGAATTGACGTAATAAAATTCATATTACGTAAAATTAAAGCGTTGTGGACGAATTTGTCTAATAAAATGAAGTGAGGTGTTTATCATGAGACAAAAAAGAGTAAGACGAATTCTCGGAATTATTTTAGCCATTACTTTACCAATTACGATTGTTTGTACTATAATGGTCGTAACGTTATCTTGGCAAGAGGGGACGTTTTCTGGTAGCAATAATCCAGTGGAAGTCACGGAGTCAACGCTAAAAGATGTGAGCGAAATTAAGGTTAGTAATTTGGCAGGTAATGTCGAATTTAGGCCAACAGATAAAGCAGAAGTTGAAATTAAAAGTAGTGGTTCAGAGCAAATTTTGCTAAACCAAACGCAAACAATGTTGGAAATCACCGGGAAGAGCAAATTTTATAATCCCTTTAGCGAAAATCGGTTTAGAGGGTTGCGCGGCTTAGTTGCATTTATTAGCGAAAATCGGGGGAAGGCGGGAAATTTGTTGATTTTAGTGCCAGAATCAGTTAAAGTAGTTACATTAGCAAATAATGTTGGTGAAACGAAGATAGCAAACATTAAAGTTGATCGCCTCCAAATAGTGGAAGGTAGTGTTGGTGAGCTGAAGATTAACGATACAACAATTACTGAACTAATTGAGGTAAACATGGGTGTAGGTGAATTAAAGCTTGACCAAATTAGTGGGAACCCAGTTCTGCTAATAAGGGGCGGTGTAGGTGAAACGACTGTTGCAAATTCGTCATTCCAAAAAGTAGATATTTTTGGTGGACTAGGCAGTGTTGAAATTGATACAATTAAAACACCGGAGATGTATATTGAAGTCGGTGTAGGCGAATTAACCATCAAAAATTCAAAAATTGATTCTCTAGGAGGAACATTAGGATTAGGTGATATTAAATTAGCCGATAATAATATAATTAAAGAAAATAAGTTAGCTCAAAATGGTAGTAAAAGAGAAAGAAAAGGGAGGAATTAACATGTTTTTTTTGTGGCCGTATATTCTTCTTGGTGGGATTATAGCAATGATGATTAGAATTTTTATTATCTATTTATTAATTTATGGACTTCTGATAAATTGGGGGGCACATGAATTAGAGACGCTATGGATTAAGCGGTTGATGAGACCAGCAGCAATGATCGAGAAAAAGCTAAATTTAACTACACGGTTTAGAGATCAGGATATTCATGTTGGTTGTCTTATTGTGTCGCTTGTAGCGATGGTCATTTTTCGTTTCTTATAGCACTATAAAAGATGTGTATCTTTGGGATATGCATCTTTTATTTTATAAATTATGATATAATATAAGGTAACAAGGGGGTTTCTATGCAAACTTATATTACGATAATCCAGTATGGAATTTTATTTTTTCCGCTCTTTTTTGTTATTGTCACACTCCCATTTTTAGTGCAAAGTTATTTTAAATACGGTAGTGTTACGCTTAAGCGTGGGATTATTATGTATAGTTTTTTTTTCTATTTGTTTATGGTTTTTGCTTTTGTAATCTTGCCATTGCCTGATGCCGATGTGGTTGCAAAACTTAGAGGTCCTAAAATGCAATTACAACCATTTTATTTTGTTTGGCTTTTTGTGAATAAAAGTATATTTAGATGGAGTGATTTCTCAACATATGTTCCGGCAATGTTACAGGGTTATTTTTTTCAGCCAATTTTTAATGTTTTGTTGTTTATGCCCTTGGGTGTTTATTTAAGGTACTATTTTAAGCAGAAGTGGTTTGCGATTTTACTTTTTTCGCTTACTTTTTCCTTATTGCTTGAGGTGACACAGTTGACGGGCTTATTTGGTGTTTATGTGAGGCCATATCGTTTATTTGATGTTGATGATTTGATGCTTAATATAGTAGGTGGGATGATTGGTTTTTTACTGTCTCCTGTTCTTACCAAGTGGCTCCCCTCAAAAGAAGAACTATTAGAAAAAAGTTATATTAAAGGACAAAAGGTTGGATATACCCGCCGTTTTTTGGCGATGATTATTGATGTTTTTTCATTGGTTATGGGAATTACGATTTTCTCTTATTATTTTCCTGTAGGAACGATTCCGCTTAGTGTTGTAGATATTAATTCAGCGACGGATGCGCTAATTTATTTAGCAATTATTATTAGCTATTTTGCCCTATTACCGGGGCTGACTAAAGGGCGAACTTTTGGCAAATGGGCGGTCCAGATTGCGATTATTTCACGGGATGGTAGCGATGCTAATTTATTTCAACTAATTATTCGCTGCCTTCTTTTATATGGTGGCTGTGCAATGGTGCTAGGGAGTATGGCGCTTATTTTCCTTAATCAAGAAATTTTGGGTACAGTTGGGCTAAAGGGACTGATTATTTTAGTTGTTGTTGTGCTGTTGGCTCTTGTTTTTTTAGTGGATGTTGTGATCCAGTTTTGGCGTCAAGAGAAATTATTATTTTATGAACGATTGTCTGGGACAATGGAAGTAAGTACAGTAGGAGAGCAAAACAAGTAATAGTTATGGTATAATTAGTAGATAAAAACAATAAAAAAATAGAAGAAGTGGAAAGAGGAAAAGGAATGAAATTACTACATACGGCAGATTGGCATCTTGGGAAAATAGTTAATGGCGTTTCAATGTTGGATGAGCAAAGATACATCCTAAGACAAATTATTGAAATAGCTAAGCAGGAGGAAGTGGATGGCATTATCATTGCGGGGGATCTTTATGATAAATCTGTACCACCAACAGAAGCAGTAAAATTATTGAATGACACGTTATATGAGTTAAATGTTTTACGGAAAATACCAATTTTTGCTATTAGTGGAAATCATGATAGTGCGGAGCGCTTGTCATTTGGAACTGCTTGGTATGAACAAAATAATTTGTATCTTGCGGGGAAGTTGACATATGATATTATGCCAGTTGAGTGGGGTGATGCCCAGTTTTGGCTTGTTCCTTATCATGATGCAATTACCACAAGAGCTATTTTTAAGCAAGATGCAATCAAGACATTTGATGATGCCATGAAAGTTGTTGTTGATCAAATTAAGTTAAAACAGGATCCCAATAAGTTACAGGTTTTTATTGGACATGCTTTTATTGCGGGTGGGATACCAACTGATTCAGAGCGACAGTTGTCAATTGGTCAAGTTGATCGTGTGGCCAAAGATCATTTTGCGTGCTTCGATTATACGGCATTGGGTCATTTACATAATCCTAATGCGTTAATTATGCAAAAAATTGGGTATAGTGGATCACCGTTGAAATATTCTTTTTCAGAGGCTAAGGAAGTTAAAAGTGTAAGAATTATTGAACTTAATTTAGGCAAGGAAATTGATATTACGATTAAAGCGTTGAAGCCAAGGAACGATATGAGGATAATTGAGGGGTTACTGGCCGATTTATTGGCAAATCCTGGGGTAAATCCCGATGATTATTTACAAGTAAATTTATTAGATGATGGTGCACTTGTTGATCCAATGGGGCAGCTTCGGCAGATTTTCCCTAATGTGCTACATCTGGAAAGACGTAAGCATAAGCTTAATTTAGCTGTGGGTGAGCAGTTTGAAGATGTTATGAAGGCGGATGAAAAAGAGCTGTTTTCACGGTTTTTTACGCTTGTTAGTGGAAAAGATATGAGTAAAACACAAATTGATTTAATTGAAAATGTGATTACAAGTGTAAAAAGAGGTGAGAAATAATGAGACCATTACAGTTAATAATGAAAGCTTTTGGCCCTTATGGTAAGGAAGAGATTATTGATTTTTCTGAGTTGGGGCAGGAAAATATTTTTGTGATTTCGGGGAAGACCGGTTCGGGAAAGACAACGATTTTTGATGCGATGAGTTTTGCTTTATTTGGCAAGGCAAATACCGGGGATCGTGATGGCGTATCACTACGGAGTCATTTTGCAAATGAGGCGGATGTTACAGAAGTGGGGTTAAGTTTTAGTTTGCGGGGGAAAATGTATCTAATTGTCCGCCAACCACAACAAGAAATCATTAAAAAAAATGGCGCTGGAACAAGGGTTGTGAATGCAACAGCAAGTTTATTTGAGTATGCTCAAAATCAGCAAATCCCACTTGCAACATCTGTTCGTGATGTTGACCTTAAAATTCAAGAAATAATTCAGTTAAATGTTGAGCAGTTTCGGCAAATATTGATGATTCCTCAGGGTGAATTTCGTGAATTACTTGTTGCACCAAGTAAGGATAAGCAGGTTATTTTACAAAAGCTGGCTGGAACAGAGATTTATAAGGCAATTGAGGAGTCATTAAAGGAGCAACAGAAGACAGGTGAGTCAGAAATTAAATTATTAAGAGGGAATATTGCAGCAAGCTACCAGAGTGTTTTTTCAGAGGAGGAGACGCTTGGGAAAACAACGATTGAAATAAATAGTTTGTTTGAACGCGAGATTAATGATAAAAAGGGAATAGCTAAGCAGACGCAAGAGAGTATTAGTGTTGTTAAAATAAAAGCGGAAAATGCGTTGAAGGATTTAGCATTAGCGGAAAACCGCCAAAGTGACTGGGATAAATTAGAACAAATTGGTCAGGAAGTTGCGAATTTAAAGGCAAAAGAGCCAGAAAATGTAAGTAAAAAGAATCTTGTCCAAAAAGCAAAAAAAGCAATGCAACTTAATAGTAATTTGGCAATTTATGAGCAAGTTACACAGCAGACAAATGAATATCAAGAGCAGCTAGTAGCAGTAAAAGCGGAGATAATTGCGTTAAAATCGGATCTTGAGGCGATAAAAAGAGAAAAAGATAAGTGGGATAAAGGCGGACTAGATCAAGTAAAACGTGAAAAGATTTTATACCAATTACAGGAGTTAGAAATGAAAATTGGGAGACTTTCACGAAGTGAAAAGGATCTTGCGTCATATCAAGTGCTTATTAAAGCGTTAGTTGATTATTTAACGGGCTTAGAAATAAGTAGCAAGGGGCTATTAGAGCGAAAAGAGACGTTTCAAGCGGAGGAAGAACAAATTCGCCAAAGCCACTTGTTAAAACGCGATCTTGAGGCAAGTATCTTAAAAATTGCAACGGATAGGATGATAATTGATAAAGAACTTTCGGATAAGCGCGCCAAGAAAGAAATCACGGCAAATATTATTGCAACTGAGAGCTTATGCCAACAAGCTAAAAAGCGTTATGAAGAGTCCTTAGCAGAAGTTACTCAATTGGAAGAAATTGAAAATAGCCAACAGGCGGCAAAGCTTGCTAAAACAGTGATTGAGGGAGAGGCATGTCCTGTTTGTGGCTCAAGTAATCACCCTCACTTGGCACGGACAACAGACCAAATTTCGCTAAAGGATTTACAAGAGGCAAAAGAATTTTTACTAGAAGCAACAGAGAAAAAGCAGCAATGTGAGTTAGAGTTGGAAAAATATACTTGGCAACTTGGGCAGGTAAAGACAAAAACGGACGTGGGTGAAAATGAGTTAGCGGCAGCGATCAAAATGCTTACGGAAAATTTAATAGCACAGGAGCAAAAGCTGAGTCGCGTTGTTAAACTACTTGCGAGTGAAGATGCGGTTGTTAAAAATATTGCGTGGATTAACAAGGAGTTAAATGAGCAGGCACTAGAACATCAACTAAAAACAGAAGAGCTTAATAAAGTTAAGCCTCCAGCCCAGCAGATGCTTGCATTAGTGGAGATGCTTAAAATGGAAATTCCAAGCGAGTTTACCAATAGTACAATATTTTTTGAAAAAATGGCGAAAATCGCATCAGAATCAGAAGCTTATTTACTGGAGAAAGCGCGCCTAGGAGCTGATTTTGATGCAGCCCGAGATAAGTTGAATCATGCTGAAACGATGGGGATATCAGTGCAGGTATCACTCTCACGAGCAAGTGCTCAGCGGGAGCGCTTATTAGTTGAGTTTGAGAAGCTATTAGTGCAGAATGATTTTGCAACGATGGAAGCGTTTAGGGAAGCTAATCTGTCAGTTGGTGATTTAGAAGTGTTAGAGGCTGATATTTTGGCGTATGAGCAGGCATTATTTTTTGCTATTAAAACGGAGGTTGAGCTAGCGGAAAAAATGGCGGGAACACAGAAGCCTGATATTGTAGCGTTAAAATTAAAATTAGGGATGCTTAGACAGGAATTAGCAGAAAAAGAGCAACTGCTAAGATCAGAAGTTGAAATGTTAAATAAACTTGAGGGACAATATCAGCAGTATCAATTATTATTTAAAAAAATTCAGACGGCTGAACTGGAATATGCGGAATTAGGTGAGCTAGCTGAGGCGGCTAATGGGAAGAATATGCATAATTTAGGCTTTGAGCGTTATGTCCTGGCTTCATTTTTAGATACGATTTTAGAGCGTTCGAATGAACGACTAAATAAAATGACCGGTGGGCGGTTTTTGCTATTGCGTAAAGTTGATAAGGCAAAACACAATGCCCAAAGTGGTTTGGATCTCTTGATTTATGATGAATATACAGGGAAGCAAAGAGATGTTACGACGTTGTCGGGTGGTGAGAGTTTTAAAACGTCACTGGCGTTGGCATTGGCATTAGCTGATGTTGTTCAAGAGATGAGCGGTGGTATTTCACTGGATACAATGTTTATTGATGAAGGTTTTGGGACACTTGATCCGGAGTCGCTTGATGCAGCTGTGGAATGTTTATTGGAGACGCAAGAAAATGGTCGACTTGTGGGAATTATTTCTCATGTGCCAGAATTAAAACAACGAATAGGGACACGTTTAGAGGTAACGGCAAGTAGTTATGGAAGTTCAACAAAATTTATTCTCTAGGAGAATTGGAAGGAGGTTGCCAATTTATGGGAACAAATAAGCAGGAAATCAAAGTGGGTGCACTTGTTGATATCGTCCTTAAAAATGATCAGAAAACGGGGAAGCTGACACGCGGGCATGTCCATAAGATTTTAACTAATAGTAGTAATCACCCTCATGGAATTAAAGTTATGTTAGCTGAAGGAAATCAGGTTGGTCGGGTTAAAGCGATTATTAATGGTTAATAGTGTGGCTTGATTACTGGGGGAGGATATTTTTGGTTTTGTCGTAGGGAGTAAAAAAAGGACGTTTTTACGTCCTTTTTTCTTTATTTCCCAAGATATTTCCCGAAAACAATGGTGGATTCAGCTGTTTTTGGGAAACCTTGGTATTTCCCGGGGAATTAATGTTCTTGTTTGTTTTTGTATTTGGTGATGAAGTAGAGGATGATACCAATGGATGATAGGAGAATCAATGACTGGACTAATGGGGCAAAGTTATAGTTAGTAAGTCCTGATTGCCAGAATGTAACAAAGTCTTTTGCAATGTATGTCGAGGGGAGCATGTTTGTTATTGTTTGGAGTGGGGTTGGGAGTTCTGTTGAGGGGAGGCTGATGCCACCACCAAGGAAGAGGATGAAGAAATAGAGGGACATTGAGATTGCATAGGTTGTGCTAAATTTTTTTAAGATCATGGAAAGTGAAAAAGCGATGAGGAAGTAGATTATGGTGAGGAGATAAAGACAAATTATTAAGGCGGTTAGGGTTGTCCAATGAGGGATCAGAATGGGGTTGATTAGTGTAAGGATGGTTGCGTATAAAATAAGGGTCAGGGTTTGGATAGCTAAGAAGACAATTATTTTTGCTGTAAGAATTGTTCCAAGGTTGATGTTAAAAAGGCTGAGGCGGAAGATTATTTGACTTTCAATTTCTTGGGAAAAGGCTGCAGGGAAGTTTAACAGAGCCATGACTAGGGGAATTGTTGTGGCAATCGAAATGGTTATCGCTGTGGTTATCTGGGGTTTGAATTCTAGGGGCGAACTTAAAGGGACTAATTGGGTTAGGAAAATAGCCATCACGATGGGGAAGACAATGCCAAAAAAGGGGGTGAAGAAGCTAAGCAGCGTATTAAGGAATTCATATTTTATGAGGGGAATAAGTTTATTTGTTTTCATGCTAGAAGCCCTCCTTAATTTTGGCGTTGATTGCCATGATTTCAATATCATTATTGCTCCGCTTGAAATTGATATTATGTTTGACAAGGGTAGCAATAATGTCTAGCTCCGCTGCTAAATCAGTACAGCAAAAGGCAATCATGTTTTTAGGTGAGTGGAGTAACGGGATTAGAGGAAAGAGATTCACGTCGTAGTCAGTAAAATTGAGGATGATTGTCGAGTAGCCGCAGTACTTTTGAAAAAGTTCATTCTGTGTGCCGAAGGCAACAACCTTACCTTGTTCGAGGATGAGTAATTTATTTGTAAGCAGGGTAAGTTCTTCATAATAATGGGAGACGATTGCAAAAGTTGATTGTCTATTTTGAAACCACTGGGCTAGTTTACTTATAAGTTGTGACCGCGTTTCAAAGTCAAGTCCAGAAGTAACTTCATCAAAAAAAGTTAACTGGGCCTTTTGCATAAGCACTAAAATTATTGTGAGTCGCTGTTGCTGACCACCAGAGAGCTGTTTGAATTTCTTATTTAGTAGTGGCTTGAAGTTGAAAAATTCGATGAGTTCCTGGAGTTCGGGTGTTTGCTTTATTTTAGTGGCAAGAATTGTTTCGATAATAATTTTAGTTTTGACGATACTACTATAATTATTTGTTTGAAAATGGGCGGCCATGTTTTCTGGTGTTATTTGAGAATGGATATTTCCCGAGTTGGGAATTAGGCCTAGGAGTGCTTTGATTAGAGTTGACTTTCCCGCACCATTTGACCCGATAATACCGATGCGGTCCCCCTGTTGAAAGCTAATTGGCGTGGTGATAGCTAGGGCAATTTTGTTTTGATAAGCTATTTCAAGGTTATTAATTGTTAACATGGCTTTACATCCTTTCAATATTGATTGTGGCAATGACGGCATTCTGCTGGTGATCATTTATAATTGTCACGTTAAGACCAAGTTGATGTGCATAGTAGGCGACGATATATAGTCCGAGTCCATGACCGGAAATATTTGAGGTTACGCGCACAAAAGGTTCGAATATTTTGTTAATAAGATCATCGGGAATTGTGATACCAAAATTGGTGATGATAATTTGTGTTGGTGTGTTGCTTATTTCAATTACTTGATTATCAGGGGAATAGCTAATGGCATTTTTGATTAAGTTATCAAGGATTTTGTAGAAGTATTGTGGCTGTGTATTAAAGAGGTGACAAGTTAGGTTAAGTCTTAGGAGGAGCGACTTTTGGTTGCACTGGGTTTGATGTGCTGCAATAATTGTTGTCAATAGTTGCTTTGTGTTTATTTGTTGCGGTGGGGTTGATAAATCAACTTGGAGTTCTAAGACTTCATCAACAATTGACCGCATTGCTAATAATTTAGTTTTGATTTCGGGGAGATAGATTTCGGTTTGATGATATTTTCCAATTTTAGCAATCATGCCTTCAATTAGTAACAGGGAAGAAGCAATAGGTGTTTTTAGTTGATGTGATGATGCTAGGAGAAATACGCGGGATTGATTATTTTTAAACTCAAGCTCGCGATTTTTATCTTGTAAGACTACTAGGGTTAAAGCTAAATCATTATAGAGGGTGTCTAAAGCAAAATTAAGTTGAGCGATTTCATCTTTCTTGGTCGTGAGCGTTTTCTGAAGGGGATAGCTTCCATGCTTCATTTGATTAGCTGTTGTAATTAATTTATGGAGCGGATCAACAAGCACTTTTGAAAAAAAGAGGCCCGAAGCAAGAATCAAAATGATTGAGACTGAAATAATTGTTGGTAAGCTTTGGAGAATAATTGGAGAAAGCTCATTAAGCTTTGATGTTATTGTTGAGTAATAGGTGAGTGTCAGTTTATCATTTGTTTCAAGGAAACCAAAATGGGTTGAATAAATCATCTTTTGGTCACGAACTTCTGTGCTGATGAGAATTGAATTAGGGGCTATTATTGTTGTTTGCGGTGGGGATACCGTGAAATTTTCAGCCGTTGCGACAACAGTATTATCAAATTGAATTAAAGTAGACAACTGTTGTAGGGAATTGAGGGAGGGAGCATAAGTTGAAAAGTCGATTTTCTGGATATAAGTTTCAACTTCTGCTTGCGATTTTAGTGTTTTGATGGTATTGGCATGGACGAGAAGATCGCTATAAAAAGTTTTCAAGCCCTCATCAATAATTAAGACATCAGTAGAAAAAAAATTGGAATTTAGACTTAGAGTAGGTGAGGTCTTATTAAAGGCCGCTGAGATGAAAGCGAGCGAATTTTGGAGTGGGGCGGAATCATTTTTTGGCGTTTGGGCTAGTGCTTTTTGGTGGTCGATCATTGCTGAGAGCTGACTTTGTTTGACATTATTTGTGTATAGGCCGGGGAGTAGCATTGTGAAATATAAAATAATTAAGAGGGCGGTGCAGAAGACAAGGAGGCTGCTGTAGAGGCTAACTTTCTTTGAAATTTTCATCGTTAATATTTCCTAACTTAAATTGGTAGCCAACACCCATGATGGTTTTGATGTAATTTTCTGGTAATTTTTTTCTGATGTTTTTAATGTGGGCATCTATTACGCGGTCGTTTGGATAGTAGTCAGCAGAAAATAGGTGGCTGAGTAATTGGTCTCTTGTAAAAACTTGATTTTGATTTTGGTAGAGTTTCTGGACGATGAGGTATTCAGTTAGCGTAAGTTCGAGTGATTTTTGATTGTAGTAGGCTGCGTATGTTTTCTCATCGAGGACAAAGGCTGGAGGTAAATCATTAAGATTTGCCCCCATTTGAGCGCGTCGGAGGAGGGCTTCAATTCTTTTGAGTAGTAATAGGGGCGAAAATGGTTTGATTATATAGTCATCGGCTTTAAAGTCGAAGGCTTGTAGTTGTGTGGTTTGGTCACCTAGGGCGGAGAGGATGATTACGGGGGAGGTGTTGTGATTTTTAGTGATTTTTGCCAAAACGGCTAAACCTGTAATTTTAGGAACCATGATATCAAGAATAATGAGGTCAAATTGTTCGGCTGCGATAGCATCGAGGGCTAGTTGGCCATCAGTTACATGGGTTACGCTGTAGCCTTGGGTGATCATGTATTCGGACGTGACTTCGGCAATTGTTAGTTCATCCTCTAAGAATAATATTTTTTGCTTCACTAAAAGCACCTCCTCTTTTTGGTTAGCTTCATTATCCCACAAAGTTATGAATATTTTATGAAAAAAAGTTGAAATTCTCCTTTTTTTTGCGAAAGAGTATTTGAGGGGGAGGATATTCAGATATTCATAAGGAATAATTTGCAGGTATGCTTTGTGATATACTCATTAAGTATGTTTTTCTATATTAATATGAATTTGCTGAAATATGAGGTGAAGGGGGTGCAATCATACGGAAATATCATTGTATTAGGCAACATGATCTGAAAGATTGTGGTTGTGCCTGTATTGCGACAATAGCAAAACAGTATGGGTTAAGTTATCCGATATCGAAAATTAGGAGAGTAACGCAAACAGATAAAAATGGCACAAGTGGCTTGGGAATTATTAATGGAGCAAGTCACTTGGGATTTATTGCAAAGGGAATTAAAGCTAGCAATCGTAATGATATTTATGGAGAAATACCATTACCAGCGATAGCACATGTTGTTATTAACAAAACAATGTTACACTATGTTGTTATCCATAAAATTACAGAAAAAGTAATTTTAGTTGCTGATCCGGGAAGGGGGATAATTAAGTATACCCCGGCTGAATTTTTTGAAATTTGGACGGGTGTAATAATCATTGTTACACCAACAGCTGACTTTGAAAAAGGAAATTATAATAAAGGGGGGATAATGAGGTTCCTTAAACTAGTATTTCCACAGAAGCAATTATTGGGGAGTATTTTTTTATCTTCGACAATAATTACACTTTTTGGAATATTAGGTTCATTTTATTTCAAGATTTTAATAGATGACATTGTTCCAAATGGTTTAGTTGGATCACTAAAAGTTTTTTCCATTGGCTTTATTGTACTGGTAGTTTGTAAAGTTTTGATGGAGGGGGGGAGAAATCAATTATTGTATTATTTTTCTCAAAGGATAGATATTCCGCTGATGTTAGGATATTATAACCATGTCGTGGGGCTACCGATGAATTTTTTTAGTGATCGGACGGTGGGAGAGATAATTTCACGGTTTACGGATGCATCTAAAATTAGAGATGCAATTTCGGGAATTACACTAACTGTATTAATTGATTTGGTGATGGCCATTATGGGTGGTATATTACTTTATGCAAAAAGTTCGTTGTTATTTTCGATAACTATGATTCCATTGATTATTTATGGAATTATAGTATTTGGCTTTAAGGTGGCAATTGAGCGGGCAAACAGAGACACAATGGAGAAAAATGCCTTACTGACAGCCTACTTTGTTGAGTCCATTTCGGGGATTGAAACGGTTAAAACACTTAATGCTGAAGATGAAGTCAAGGGTAAAACAGAGAAAGAGTTTATCAAACTTATTAAAAGTGTGTTTAAGAGTAACCATATTCATAATTATCAAAGTAGCTTAAAGAGTTTGGTCAAAGGAATTTTTGCTATTGTGATATTATGGATTGGATCAGAACAAGCAATAAATGGTCAGATAAGTTTTGGTGTTTTACTATCATTTAATGCATTATTGTTTTACTTTTTAAGTCCAATAGAAAATATAATTAATCTGCAACCAACAATTCAGACAGCTATTATTGCAGCTGAACGCTTAGCTGAAATATTAGACATAGAAGGAGAGCAAGATAATAAAAAAAATGATAAAATTCTATTGGCTAAAGAAGTTACGAAAATTTATTTTAAGGATATTGAGTTTTGCTATAGTAGTAGAGAGATGACATTAAAAAATATAAACCTGACAATAGAAAAAGGACAGAAAGTAGCTATCGTTGGTGAAAGCGGGTCGGGGAAAAGTTCGCTGTTAAAATTGATTACAAAAATGTATAAAGTCAAAAGTGGGGCTATTTATATAAATGATATCAATATAGATGATATCAATACAAGTGATTTGAGAAGTAAAATTGCATATATTTCTCAAGAAACATTTCTATTCAATGAAACGATAATGGAAAATTTACTATTAGGTAATCAAAATTCAAAGATTGAAGATGTGATTGAAGCTTGTAAAATGGCTGAAATTCATGAGTTTATTATAAGCAATCCATTAAGATATAATATGCTAGTTGAGGAAAACGGTACGAATCTATCCGGAGGACAAAAGCAGCGGCTAGCAATTGCAAGAGCAATTTTAAGGAAACCAGAAATTTTAATTATGGATGAATCTACAAGTAGCTTAGATTCAGCAACTGAAAAAGCAATAGGAGAAATGATTGATAAATTGAAAACTGAAATAACAATAATAATAATATCTCATCGAATAAGCACGGTAATAAATTGTGATAATATTTATGTATTAGAAAGAGGGCAGATAATTGAATCTGGAAAACATCAAGTATTGTTAGAAAGCAAGAAAAAATATTATAATTTATGGTGTTTACAGACTGGAGGAAATGATTTTGAAACATAAAATGCAAGATATAAGTTACCTTGAAGACAGTAGGCAGCTGATGGAAAGTGAGCCAAGTAATATAATTAGAAAATTTATTGGTTTGGTGATTATTGTAATGATAACCTTAATAATATGGAGCTGCCTGAATTGGAAACAGACTGTTGTTGTTGCCAGAGGAAGAGTTATAGGAAATAATCAGCACCAATCTTTAATGTTTAGCCAAGCGGGCGTACTCCAGGAAATAGCTGTAGAGGATGGGGACTACGTAACAAAAGGTGATTTGTTATATAGGTTAAGGAATGAAGCGTTATTAGCTGAAAAAGAGACTCTTGACAATGAAATTGAAAAGGAGAAAATCAAGATAATGCTCACGCAGAAAGTGATTGATAGCGTGATCATCGGAAAAAACCTACTAGCGGAGGAGGGGCAGGAGAAACAATATTATCAGATCTATGAAAACTATCTTATGGTAAATAGTCCAACAGAGTTAGGAGAAAACGGCGTAAAACAAAGCATACGTAACATAGGAAATCAATTATTAGATTTAGAGGAAGTGTGGACAGATATTTTTCTCAACAAGGAAACGATGAATTTTGATAACAAGTATTATGCAATATTTCAAGAGTATCAGCTGGATGTTGCTAAAGCAGAAAGTAAAACCACGGCAGCCATAAAAATAAAGGGCATAAAAAATGAGCTGGAAGATGAACTATTAAAACAAACTTCTAGTTTAAATGATCTGAGCTTCAATGAAAATCTTCGGATTAGGCAGAAACAAAGTGAAATTATTTTAATGCTAGAGCAACAAATAGCAGAGGGGAACATAAAAATAATAGAAATGAATCCTATTCTTGAACAGAAAAATAAAAAGCTTCAAAAATTAGAAGTTAGAGCGCAAAAGGATGGACGAATTGATGTTATGCATACTTTTACTATAGGTATGATCATCCCCGAGGGGATGCACGCTTTAGATATTATCAATAGAGAGGAAGGACTAAAAATAGAAATACTGATTTCTGACACTGATATTGGTATGTTGAAAGGGAATGAAAAATTGAAGTATAGAATTTCTGGACATTCAGATCAAGAAGTTGGAACACTGTCTGGTAATTTAGAGAAAATCAGCCTTAATTCAAAAAAGAGTGTAGAACTAGGTGGATATTATTATGTAGCAGTGGGAAGTATTGAACAGCTAAAAGGAGTAAAACAGAATAGCGAAGATAATAAGCTTAGGTTAGGCATGCTAAGTGAGGTGAGTATTATTACAGGTGATCAAAGAATAATCCATTATTTGCTTGATAAATTCAAATAGTAAAATAACAGTTAGTTTCACTAATTCAAGAATCGCTTGGTTCTTAATTCTTATTTCCCAGTAGAATTAAATTGAAGTAAGATCCCATTAAGGATACTATAAATAAGTGAAAAATAAGGAGGTGAAGGAGTTTGAAAGAAATGAACATAAAGGAAATGGAATTGCTAGAAGGCGGTTTTGTTATTACAGGATCTTTAGTTATAGCGGGGGTAGTAGCACTTGCAGCAGGAGTAACAGTTGGTGTGGCAATTGGTTCAAGAAGATAGTAGATTATAATTTAAAAAACTAGAGGAGGTGAAGAAATTTGAAAGAAATGAATAGAACAGAACTAGAAGTTGTTGAAGGTGGTTTAGTCATTACAGGAGGTGCTTTAATAGCTGGAGGTGCATTTATTGTGGGAGTTGGAATAGGCTATTGGTCAACAAGATAAAAATAGAAAGCAGGGTAGTGAAAGTGATGAAGAAAACAATAATCACAGGCGAAACAGTATTAAAAGCAATAGCTGCACTTTGTTTAGGCATTGTTGTTAGCTTAATTGCAACATATCTAATGGGGGATAGTCAGTTAACAAGTGAAAGAACATTTTCGTTAGTTACGGGATTAGTCGTATCAATTTTGGGAATTACATCCCATCTACAATTCAAAAAAAAGCAAAAATAAATAATAGAGTACTAAAAAATAGTATTTAGCAGGTTAACGAACATAAAATCAGATTGATAAAGGTAAAGATACTGGGAAATAAGAATTAGGAACAAAGATTATTAAGTGGAGTAAAAGTTCGTTAAAACAACCTGAAAAGACGAAATTCAATTGAAATTTATGGAAAATTATGGAAATAGGATAATTTTTGCGAAAGTTTCCTTTTTTTACGAAAGAGTATGTGAGGGTAGTAAATTACTATGCTTGGATGCAATTATATGTGATGTATAGTTAGTAAAAGAGAGGATGAACAAAATGGGTTTAATTAAATTAACGCCAGATACACTAAGAACACAATCGGGGGTATATGGTAAATCAGCAACGGAAATTGAGCAGATGATTGGTCGGCTTAATACATTACAACGTGAGATTAGTGAGGGCTGGGATGGGGTTGCGTGGCAGGCTTTTGAAAATCAGTATAATGATTTAGTGCCAAAAGTAGAGGCTTTTCGACAGCTATTAGAGGATATTGAGCGACAGTTGAAAGAAGTTGCCCGTGTTGTTGAGCAAACGGATCAAGATATTTCGAATAAATTAGGTTTTAAATAATAAACAAAAAAGAAGCAAGTAAGGTGAAAACCCTACTTGCTTCTTTTATTGTTTACTTAGTTCTGCTAAGAAAGCATCACCATAAAGTTCGAGTTTGACTTTTCCAATCCCATTAATTACAGCCATCTCTTCGAGTGTTCGCGGAAGCTTGTTGCAAAGCTCTTCGAGTGTGGCATTGCTGAAAATAATGTATGCTGGAACATTTTGTTTTTGGGCAAAAGTGCGGCGTAATGCTTGTAGTTTTGCAAATAATTCAGGGTTTTGGCTCTCCTGTCTTAAAGCTTTACTAACGGGGGCATTTTTGGTTTCGGGTTTGGGGAGGTTGACTAAAAAGGTTAAGTTTTCAAAAAGAATTTCTTTTGCTCTGTTTGTCAGGGATAAGACGGGATATTGCCCCACGCTTGCTTGAATAAATCCTTCAACCAGTAAGCATTGTATCATATGGCGAACTTGGTTTTCGCTATAGCTATTTAATGAGCCATGGAGTTTGAGTTCATCAAATTTTGCTTGGGTTATTCTGCTATTTTTGCTGCCACGGAGAACGTCGACGACTAATTTGATGCCGAAATTTTGCCCGAGGCGTTTGATGCAAGAAAGAATTTTCTGTGCTTGGATTGTAATGTCCGTTTTCTCAAAATTTTCTTGGCAATTACTGCAATTACCACAGTAGCCTTCAGCTTTTTCGCCAAAGTAGTTGAGAATGTAGTGTCGAAGGCAGTTTTGCGTAAAACAGTAGAAAGTCATTTGTTTGAGGCGGAGGTGTTCTGTTTGTTTAAAAAGGTTGGTTAATTCTTCATCTTGTCCCTCGGGAACTTCAATGCTATCAATGAAAAACTGGTTTGTTCGGACATCTTTGCCACTGTATAGGAGAAAACAATTTGCCCTCGTTCCATCACGCCCCGCACGCCCTGCTTCTTGATAGTAGCTTTCCATGTTTTTGGGCATGTTGTAATGAATGACAAAATTAACATTCGATTTGTCAATTCCCATGCCAAAGGCATTTGTTGCAACCATGACGGTTGCGTTATCATTTACAAAGGAGTCTTGATTCAGTGATCGTGAGTTCTGATCTAGTCCAGCGTGGTAGAAGGTCGCATTTATGCCATCAGCAATAAGTTTTTGGCAGACATCCTCAACTCCTTTACGTGTGGAGACGTAGATTATGCCATTTTGAGTGGGGTTTTGACTGATGTAGTTATGGACGAATTTATAAGGTTGTTTGGTTTGTAATACACTAAAATGAAGATTTTCACGGTCAAAACCAGTCGTCAAGGAAAAGGGGGTATCTAAGTTGAGGATGGCTGAGATATCATCTTTTACTTGTTGTGTTGCAGTCGCTGTGAATGCACCAATGACGGGACGAGTGGGTAGCTGTGCGATGAAGTCTTGAATTTTGAGGTATCCTGGTCGAAAGTCGTGTCCCCATTGGGAGACACAGTGGGCTTCATCAATACTAATGAAGGAAATTGTGATTTTCTGGCATAAGTTAAGAAAGCGTGTGGTTGTTAGCTGCTCAGGCGCAATATAGATTAGTTTGTAGTGACCGGCGATGGTATTAGCAATAGTAGTATCAATTTCTGTCGAATTTAAGCTGCTATTAATGAAAGTTGCGCCAATGCCAACGAGTTTTAGGGCATCGACTTGATCTTGCATTAGCGCAATTAAAGGTGAGATGACGATGGTGATGCCCTCAAATATCATTGCGGGAACCTGGTAGCAAATCGATTTACCGGCACCAGTTGGCATGATTGCTAGGGCATCTTTGCTAGTTAATAGGGCATTGATAATTTCAGTTTGACCACCGCGGAATGATTGGTAACCAAAATAAGTTTGTAGAATATCAGTTGGTGTTTGTTTATTCATCTTTATGAAAACTCCTTTATTTGTTAGGTGATACTATTATTTTCGTGAGAATCTATGATAATTATAACATAAAAGTTATGATAAATGGCGTATTGCAAGGCAGGAAAAAGAAGAAACCCCTTTCCCTTCACGTGGAGTAAAAAATTGCACTTAACCATTTAAAACTAATTATAATATTCTTAACATGGTAAAATTAGGTGTCGATAAGTATAAAATATGTATTATGAGTAAAACGCTTGAATTATATTTTGATTTTTGTTAGTATAGAGATGTAAACAAAGACGTTTACTAAAAATAAAAAAGAAAGAAGATAACCTAAAATGTTAAAAAGTAAATTAAAGCGAGTAATTATCACTACTGGAGTAATGGGGATGACCCTAAGTGCAACAGCAATGCCATTTATGGCTCATGGATATGTAAATTCGCCACCAAGTCGAGTATATACGGGACACACAATTGATAGGAGCGAACAAAAGTATGGTGTAGCGGTTAATGAACCACAATCACTAGAAGCGCCAAAAGGATTCCCCCTTAATGGACCAAAAGATGGGGAGATTGCCTCAGCGGGTGGCGTTCGAGGGAGAGAATTAGACACGCAAAAAGCCAATTATTGGATTGAATCAGATATTAAAACAGGACCACAACAGTTTACCTGGACTTTTACAGCGCCACATAAAACGACAAAATGGCATTATTATATGACGAAGCCGTCATGGAATGTTAATGAACCACTCACAAGAAATAATTTAGAGTTAATTGGAACAATTAATCATGATGGAACAGCTGCTTCAAGTAATCCAACACATACAGTTGATATTCCGGCTAATCGATCAGGGTCAAATGTTATTTTAGCGGTTTGGGATGTTGCTGATACGGAGGGTGCATTTTACCAGGTTATTGATGTAAATGTTAAAAATGATGGCTCTTCAGCAAATGTTGTTGCCCCCTCAAACCTTGTATCAAGTGATGTAAGTTATGATAGTGCAAAATTATCATGGAAAGGGCAACCAAACCAGACATATGCAATTTTCCGTGATGGTATTGAAATTGCTAAAACAGACCAAGAATCTTTTGTTGATAAAAACTTGACAGAGGCAACACAGTATAGCTATTATGTTAAAGCTTTAGATGCTGCTGGAAATACTTCAAAAGCAAGTAATGCGGTTAATGTTAAAACAAGTAAAAATCCAACAAATGCTAAACCCTTAGCACCAACAGGATTACACACAATGAATGTGACCGACAGTTTGGTTAGTCTGATGTGGACAGAACGAGAAGCGAGTATGGAATATGCAATTTTCCGTGATGGTATTGAAATTGGTAAAACAAAAGCAAAAAGCTATGACGATAAAAATGTAACTCCGGAAACAGCGTATCGATACGAAGTAAGAGCAATTAATTCGAAAGGTATCGTTTCTGAAGTGAGCAGTGC
Source organism: Culicoidibacterales bacterium (assembly GCA_051652245.1). GTDB lineage: Bacteria > Bacillota_I > Bacilli_A > Culicoidibacterales > Culicoidibacteraceae > BHER01. The sequence goes on from JBOFTV010000046.1 coordinate 29,804, forward strand.
TGTTGATGTTAAGACCCCAGCTAAAGAACAAAACAATAAACCACTAGCACCAACAGGCCTACATGCAATGGGCGTAACAGATAAAAATGTCAAATTGATGTTTAAACAAAATGCACCCAATTTAACGTATATAATTTTCCGTGATGGTATTGAAATTGGTAAAACAAAAGAGCGCTCATTTACTGATCAAACAGTCGAAGCGGGAAAAGCGTATAGCTATGCTGTTAAAGGTGTAGATGCTAAAGGTTTCGAAACCGAATTAAGTAATACGCTTAATGTTAAAACACCCGACTCTAAACCAACGGGCCTACGTACTTTCAAATTAGGAACATTTTCAAACCCAGAATTATACAGAGTTGGTGAAAAAGTTAGTCATAATGGAAAGACATACACAGTTAGACAAACACATAATAATTATGGCGACGCAAACTGGTCACCAAACAGTGCCTTATCACTATTTAAATAATCTTAGTAAAAAAAAAGCGTGTCATCCACAAATGAGGGGGTGACCCTTTTTTTTTCATTTTATTAAAAACAGGTGACAAATGGGGGGAACCTGTTTCTATCTGCGCGATAGAGTAGTACCTAATATTAGATTTTGCTACAATGTAAGCAATACAAGTTTTATTTTTGTAAGCTTTGTAAGAGGTAATCAAATAACAGCATCGTAATTGGCGTAAACGCTTTTAAATTTAGGTGTTCATCAGGGATGATGATCGGGCAATGGAGTAAGGAGGCCAGGGCAATTGGTGAATTGGGATTAGTGGTGAAGCTAAGGATGTCGAGTTCTAGGCTTTTGGCATTTTCAACAAGCTCGAGTAAGCGTGTGTTTTTGCCTGATTCGGAAATGACAATAAGCAGGCTGTCATTAAATTGGTGATTAAAAATGATTTGCAGATGTGTTGTAATAACAGCATTAAAGCCACTGTTTTGTAATTTGTCTTGGAGATATTTAATGGCAATTTCACTGTAACCAATACCTAAAAGAAAGATTCGCGTGTTGCGATGCTTTAACAGTAATTGGGTGAAATCATTTGTATAAGCGCTTAGGGCATCAATTTGGAGTGGTGGTAATTGTGAGGAGTGCTTTTGTGCTGTGTTAAGTCGTTGCTTGCGGAACTCAAAAAGCAACTCAGAATAGCCAATAAAACCAAGCTTTTTGGCGGTTTTAAAAATGGTTGTTGTCGATGTGAAGGTGGCAAAAGCTACAGTTCTAATTGAAAGGCGCTCAACATCAAGGCAATGGTCATAAGTATAGGTTAGAATCGTTTGTTCGATGCTATTGAGGTTGTGGCTAATAACTAATTCTTTAATAAAGTGCATATAAGAACCCCTTTTCAACTAAAAATAGAAACGACTTTGCTTTATTATAGCCGATTTAAGGAGTTAAAACAATAATAACAACTTGTAATTTAAGAAGAGGAGTGTGTTTTTTTTAATGGAAAAATTTATTGAGGATCCATGGGCGCGTACGACCACACGTAATGGTTTGGCAGCGGATGAGGTGATTTCGGGACTACAGAAGTCAATTAGAGGGGCAAGAGTTGAAGATGCTTGTTATTTTGCGTATGAGATGTATATTTCTTCGGAGCAGCTCGAAGCGAAATTATGGCGCCGATTGCTAGCAATTTCGGTTGAAGATATTGGGTTAGGAAATGCTGATGCAGCAGGGCAGGTTAAGGTGCTTGCCGATATTCGCCAAGAATTTCCTTACAATGATGGCGATCGACCAATATTTTTCATTCATGCAATTAGAATTTTATGTGAATCGGTTAAAGATCGTTCTAGTGATTTACTAAAAAATATTGTGATTAAAAATTTTGCGATGGGCTTTGTGCCTGAAATACCGGATATTGCGCTAGATAAGCATACACTAAGAGGGGTACAGATGGGGCGCGATTCCTTTCATTTCTTAAATATAGCAAGTGTTGTGACACCACAATTAGTTGTCGATAATGATTACAGGGAACGGTATGCGGCAATTTTAGCAAAATATAATAAAGATGATGTTGTCGAATCAACTTTTAGCTATCGTCCTTATCAATTATAGTAGAGGAAAGTGAGGAATAATCATGAAAAAATTTGAACAAATCCTAGCAAAAGCAGGGGAGAAATTAGGGAATCAACGGCATCTACAAGCATTGTCAGCGGGGATGATGCTCGTATTACCATTAATTGTGATTGGTGCATTATTTATGATCGTGGCAAATCCACCAATAAATCAGAACTTAGTTGATGCTCAAAACACTAATTTCTTTATTAAGTTTCTCCTTAGTTGGAAAGAATTTGCGGTTGCAAATTATGGGTACTTGACTGCCCCCTTTGATCTAACCATGGGTTTATTTGGTTTGATGAGTTCGTTTACAATTGCTTATTGTTTGGCTAAGAGTTATAAATTGAGTGTTGATGCTGTAATTATTGCGTTGACATCAATGATTATGTTTTTTCTTGTTTGCGCTGCTCCGGTTGTTGAGGGGCAAATTTCCATTGGTTATTTAGGGGCGGATGGCTTATTTACAGCAATTATCGTCTCGCTGATTACCGTTGAAATTTTCCATTTTACTGAAGCTAAAAATTGGCTTGTCAAGTTTCCCCAAAGCGTCCCCCAAATGATTACTGGTTTTGTTAACGCACTACTTCCGCTAATTATTAGTATTACATTGGTATACGGGATGAATATAATTTTACTAAACCTCGTTGGTAAGAACTTTCCGGCATTTATTATGGGGGTATTGACACCAGGATTAGCTGTAATTAATAATATTTGGGTGTATTTGCTGATTGTTATTTTCTCAAATATGCTTTGGTTAGTTGGAATTAATGGAACATCGATTATTTTTCCGCTTGTCTTTTCGCTTGGAATTGCTAATACGGGAATTAATGGTAGTGCAGTTAGTTTAGGCAATGATCCTGAAATTGCCATGAACCTCCAGATGTTTAGATACATGATTTTAGGAGGAGCGGGAAATACATTAGGTCTTGTTATTCTAATGATGCGCAGTAAATCAATCCAGCTAAAGACAATTGGTCGGCTCTCATTTATTCCCGGAATCTGTGGGATTAATGAGCCCGTAATTTTTGGTGTACCAATCGTTTTCAATCCAATTTTGGCAATTCCGTTTATTGTGATGCCTGTTATTAGTGTTGGCTTGGGCTACATCGTGCAAGTTCTAACAATTGTAACACCAGGGTATATTGTTGATCCATCGTTTACGCCCTTTTTTGTCCAGGCGTATTTGTCGGCACTTGACTGGCACAATGTTGTTTTTGTTTTAGTGTTGGTTGGAATTAGTGTATTGGTTTACCTGCCTTTTTTTAACATTATGGAAAAAAAGATAATAGCTGAAGAAGCAGAATAGTCCAACTTGTTACATAATAAATTCATATTTTATGTATTACTGCTGTTATTATTTAAAACGATAAAATATAGTTGTCATGAGCTACACGATAAGGTGGATTTAAATTCATAAACTATATTATTTTTTTTGCGAATAAATAATCCGTTATGAATATTTATTAAGGGGATACTCCCTTTTCTAAATCTTTTTAAAACATAATCCACATATTTATTTAAAAACAGGAAAAGAATTACCTGAGAAAAAAGCTAATGTTGGAGAATTTTAGTCTAAGGTAAAACCCTTGTAAAACAAAAAAAAAAGAATTATAATGATATTCTGAAGTTGCTGTAGTACAAAGTGGCAGCTTCAAATCTATTAAAATTTAGAGGAATGTAAAATGATCAAGAAGTTAACGAGAATGTTTAATATTATTATTAGCTTCACTATAATATTTTCGATGGTCCCAGCACTGATGGATGCAAACAGCGAAATTAATAGTCAAACGGTGAAAAATCAGGAAGAAACGGGGATTAACGAAGTAGAAAACAGTGAGTTGAGTTCATTCAATGAGACGTTAGAAAAGACAAGTGGAAATGATGAGTGGAGAAGTATCACGGCAGCTAATTTTGATATAAATATAGGTGAACAGCAAAATTTGACGCAAAAAAGTGTGCTCCAAAAAACAGGAGCTAACATCAATGGTGAGACAAAAGGTATCAATATTAATGAAAAGGACCTAGAGAGCTTGAAAAATGCAACAGCTCCCGGGCGATATAAAATTTGGCTAGAAAAGCAGGGATTAAAAAAAGAAGTCACTGTTGAAATAGTAGATGCGAAACAAAAGTTGAGCGAGGGTAAGGATGCAAAAATAAGCATTAGCATCCCTAAATATTCGGCAGCTAAAGGGTTGTTCCAAGAGGATATTTATGACATTGTTGTAAATGTGGATTTTGGTTTAGAACCAGTCAAAAACAAGAAAGTAGAGATTGTCTTACCGGAGGGGATGCGCTATATTGCAATCCCTGTTATAAGCGATTATAAGGATGTTTTTGTCCCTGCTAATCCAACTTTGGGTGGCTTTATTCGATCAGTGGAGCGACCTAAGCGTAATACGGTTTATGATAGTGTTAATGGAATGTTGACGTATAATTTTACTGAGGGCGCAACCAAGGTTGAAATCACAGGAATAAAAGTAACAGTGGATGGTGCACTATATTATGGTCCGAAAGTCTTTAAAGATGGAATTGGGGCAACGGCTCTAGCAAATGGTATCCAAATTGGAAATGATGTAAAAGAGATAAATGCAGTGGGTGCGATTCGCTACTGGACGAGTACAGGGGAATGGAAAAAAAGTCTGACGGTTATTGAGGGGAACCAAAATGATATTTCAACGGGATATGTAGCGCTTTTTAAAGATGGACAAAGAAGAACGAGTTATATAAAGAAGGCTACGATGGTATATTCGTATCCCAAAAATGCCAAAGTAAAAAGCGTTTCTGGTACTTCAAACATTCAAATTCAGGATGATGAAGTAAACTTTGTGTTAACGTATTCAATAATTAACTTAAAATCAATCCCGGCTATATATGTGAAGTACGGTCTTGGAAACCTTACTCCGGGCGTCTATCAATCGGATGGGAAAGCTGGGACTTATACGATAGAAACATATGATGGAACAATAATCGAGAACAAAGGGTTAAACATGGCAACAAAAATTAATGTTTTATCAGCAACTGATCCAAGTCTAAATAACAAGAGTCGCTTAGTCATGGGGGGAGATAGTTTTGATGACATTGATCCAGAATATTTAACGAAGTTACCGATAATGCGAATATGGAATGACACGACCCTTAATCCCAAAAAAAAGCAAGTCGTAGAAATTGAGACGGATTCGACGTATGAGGGATATGCAATCAGTATGCCAGAATTTACTGGTACGATCGTTTCTGAAATAGCGTATAAAACAAATTTAGGTAAAGTGGGCGTAGCAACCGGCAAAGAAATAGAAACAACAAGGAGAAGTAAGGACGTTAATGCCCGAAGAATTACCCGAACATCAGTAGGGTTAACAGAAAATGAATATTTTATTTATGGCAAGGCATTGGTGGGGGATATCCCTGAACAGAAATCGAGTGGTAATTTCTATAGTTCAGATACACAGGCACTTTTTATCCTTGGTCGACTAAAGGTGGGAGCAAATTCGGCAAAAGTAACACTAAGAAGTTGGTCAGACAATGCTGGGCAAAAAGAAAGTGGAAGTGAAAATGAACTTTCCAGAATAATCACAAGAAGGACAACAAAAATAGAGAATTACCAACCTAATATGAAAAATATATCGATAGAGGCCGGTAAAAGTGTAGCAATTTCAGGAGAATTAGGGATTGAGTCCATTTATTCAATTCCAACGATTGCGTTGAAAGATCCGAAAATTTATTTGCGGATACCGCAAGGATTTGATATTGACCCTGCGTCAATTAGTGTTACCCAGGATGGTAAAAATGTTGTGTCAGAAATAAAACCGCCCTATCCGATAGCAAATGGTGAACGTGGAATAGCAATCCAAGTCAAGGGGAAAACGGGAGTATCATTTGATGAGACGAGTATAAGACATTCAAAGTTTGTCTACAAGTATACACTAAAAGCAGCAGATCGTGCCAGTGGTAATTATCCTTTTTCAGAGTTAGTTTTTTTTGAGGCACCACGTGAATTTCTGCCGGCAGTAAAGGATATTTATGATGTAAAAGGCAATGGGAAACAAGATTTACTGGGGAAGGCTAAAGATGGGCAGTTAACCGTCCAAGAAAGGAAAGTATTGTTAATTGATACGTTTATTCAGCCAGAAGGAGAAAGTAAACGCCCACCATACGATTCCCAAAAGCCCGAAACAGCGGTTAGATTCACTCCCGGTACAAGGGCAGATTATACGGTCGATATTCTTAATAATGGTAATAGCATTGGAACAAATGTGCAAATTTATCTGCCCATTCCGCGAATAGGGAATAACTTTGGAACCGATTTTCAGCAGGCGCCATTTAAATGGAATATGAAACAGGACATTAAAAATTATACATTTAAAGTATTAGATGCCAGTGGAAAAGACGTAACAGCATTAAAACGAGCAGATTATACAATTGAGTATAGTAGTGATGCTACAACAAAAGAGAACTATAAAACAGCTACATATCGCAAAGAACCAAGTGAGAATGATACGATGATAAGGGTTATAAATACCAAGGGAATAGATGTGGGCCAACGTGTACTATTATCGAAAGCGTACATTGTGGATGAGACAGTCGAAACAATTACAGAATTCCCTCAGCGACTAGGAACTATCAATGATTTTAGACCTTACTACAGTTTTGAAGCAGGGAGTGCAGGGACGCAGCATGGTACAGCTGTGGGAACAACATTAATGATTGGTGAAATAGCAGGAAGTGTATTTAATGACGAAGTCATTGATGGAATTTTTAATAATGCGGTCGATAAACCATTAAAAGACAGAGAAGTAACGCTCTATAAGCAAATAAACAACATATATCAAAAGCAAACAGCCACAAAATCACAAGCAGATGGGACGTATAAATTTAGCGGACTGACTAATGGACTCTACCGAGTCGATTTTAATACTGCAAAAATTGATAAAAAAGAAGAATTCACTTTTAAGGAAAAAGGGAGCAATCATCAGTTGGATTCTGATGTCGATTTTTTAGGTGGGAAAAAAGGTTTGGTTAGCGAGATAGACCCAACCACAGCAACGGCCAAAGAAGTAACAGCTGGTCTTATCAGCTATGATCCAGCCAATGAATTTACGAACATAGCATCAACTAAGGAAGTGACGCTCCTTGCATCGAATGCGCAAAAAACGAACAGCATCGAGGTAAGTACAGCAATTTCACCCAAAAAGTTTGAACAAATTCAAGCAATGAATAATCCGCTAACATGGAAAACAGCAGATGACAATATTGCGAAAGTAGAAGCTGCAAACATGATAGGGACAATTGTTGCTGGACAAACAAAGGGGAAAAATGAGACAACATCGGTAGAAATTATTGCAACAGACATGTATGAAAATCAAGCCAAAGAAACAATAACCGTAAACATTCTATCCAATGATATTCCGGTGGCAACGACCATCACAACAACCATAGAAGCAGGGACTGTGATAACAACTAACCTTTTAGCAAGCTTAGTTACGATTAATGATACAGAGGATGGAAAATTAGAGCCTAAAATAGACAGTAAAATTCCTGTGGATAGTCAAAATCGGGCAATGACAGTGGGCCAATATTTAGTTGAATACACTGGGACGGATAGAGATGAAAATAGCATCAAGCATGTAGTGACTATAGATGTGGTTGATACAATAAGTCCAATTCTGGAGACGAGAAATAAGACGATAATAATGCCCCCAGAAAAAACAACAATCCCTCAAAACTGGAATCAAGTATTTGGTGTAAGTGCTAGCGATAATATTGATGGGGATTTAACAGCAAAAATTAATTATGAAAATGATGCGAACCTTACTTCAATGAATAAACCGGGCTTATATAAGGTAACAGCCAAGGTAGCAGACAAGGAGAATAATGAAGTGTCAAGGGAGCTACAATTATTAATTACAGACAAAAACCTTAGTAATAATGAAATAATTGATGCAAATAACTTTGCCATCAAGTTATCAGAGGTAAGTAATGCCAATTATCTTACACGTGCAAGTGCCAAAGCCTATAGCATAGGGGAAAATGAGATAATTGAGGAAATAGCAAAAGTGCAGATAGATACACAAATTAAGCCAACAAGCGTGGGTGTCTATAAGATGACATTTTCAACAGAAAACAAAACAATGGTTAGCGTGGATATGGTCGTTATTCCGGATGATTTAAACTCTGATGTAAATGAAATAATTACGGCAAATAGCTTTAGTTTGAAACTTTCAGAAGTTAAAACAGCAAATTATAAGGTGCTTGCAAAAGTGCAGGGACATGATATAACGGATCCTAATCAGGTTGAGAAAATGGATGTTAGTGTTGTCGATGATATTAGACCAACAGCAGTGGGTGTCTATCCGTTAATTTTCACAACAGCAACGAGGACAACCAAAAGTGTGGATATGTTGATTTTGCCAGAGGATAACTTGGATACAACAATAGAAATAGTTAACGCAAATAATTTTAGTTTAAGGCTAAATGAAGTGGTGGGAGCAGACTACCAACAGCTTGCAACAGCAATTGCTCATGACATAACAGACGGTTTAAATATTAAAAGAGTTCCGCTTAAGATTATGGGGGAAGTAAACCCGACCAAAGAAGGCCTATATCCAATAACATTTGGGACGGAAAGAGGAACAACAAAAGTAATCCAAATGCTTGTGCTAGCCGATGACACAGCCCCAACAGCAACGGACATAATCACAGCAAATAATTTTAGCTTAAGGCTAAATGAAGTGGTGGGAGCAGACTATTTAAGTTTATCGCAAGCTAAGGGTCATAATATAACGAATCCGCTAAATATTACACCATTAGAAGTAAAAGTAAAAACAGCCTTGTATCCGGATAAAACCGGATCATATGAAATTGTTTTTTCTTTGGCAAGCGGAACGCAAAAAGCAGTTACGATGTTGGTTATACCAAATGACTTGCCAACTACAGTAAAAGAAGTAGTTAATGCAAATAGCTTTAGTATTGGGCTTAAAGAAGTGAATGAAGCAAACTACATTAAACTTGCCAGTGCCACAGGATTTGACATCGAAAATCCCTCAGAGATAAAATCGGTGCCCCTCAAAGTCGAAAATGATATCCGTCCGACAAATATTGGAAACTACCCTATTACTTTTATGACAAATAAGGGGACAAGCAAAACGGTAGATATGCTAATAATTCCGGATACACTCCCAGCAGAAACAGCGGAAATAATCACAGCGAAAGCATTTAAAATAAACCTAAGAGAAGTGGATGCAGCAGATTATATTTCTTTGGCAGGTGCCGTAGGTCATAACATTTCTAATCCGAGTAATATTGTTAGAGTGGATATCGCCATCGAAAACGATATTCGTCCGGAAAAAACAGGGGTCTATCAAATAATTTTCATCACCGAAAATGGCACTAAAAAAGCAGTAGACATGGTCGTAGCAGATGACAATAATATCCCAGCAGATAGTGAAATTTTACTCGCAAATAGTTTTAGTGTTAGGCTTAATGAAGTAGAAGGTGCCAATTATGTAGACAGAGCAAGGGCAAGAGCCTATAAGCAACAGACAATGGAGCCAGTAAAAGTAAGCATAGAAGACGATATTCGTCCTATCGAAGAAGGGAATTATCAGCTGGTATTTAGGACGGTAAATGGAATGAGAAAGGCAATAACAATGGTTGTTTTACCAAATGATTTTAACGCTGAATTACAAGAAGTTATTCAAGCAGAGGACTTTAAAATTAATATTGCTGCTGTAGCAACAGCTGATTATCTAAAATTAGCCAAAGCAAGAGCATTCGATATCACAAATGAAGCGGATATCAAAGAAATAGCAGTTAGTGTTGAAACAACAACACGCCCGCTCACACCAGGAGTTCATAGAATCATCCTAACAACAGAAAAAGGGACGAAAAAAGAAATCAAGATGGTTGTGGTTGATACAGAACAAGACACAGGCGGAATTAAGGCAAATGACTTTATGCTCCAATTAAAAGATGTGAAAACAGCCAATTATGTAGAACTAGCGAATGCCTACGCCTATTATATTGACGAACTTGGGGCAATCAAAATCCCGCAAGTAGAAGTAGTCACAGCTACCCGTCCTCAAAATACAGGTGAATACAAAATAATCTTTAGAACAGCAATGAATGATCAAATAGAAGTGACAATGACGATTATTGACGATTTCTTAGAAGGGGAAACGGAAGTAATAGTAGGGAAACCATTTCTATTAAAAGCAACAGAAGTAGCAGGTGCAGACTATGCTAAGTGGGCTAACATCAAAGCATATAGAAAAACAGAACAAGGAACCATAGAGCAGGTTGAAGTTCACATCAAAAAAGACATTCGCCCAACAACAACGGGAATCTATGCGCTTAACTTCTATACAGCCAATGGCATAGAGAAAACAATAGATATGATAGTTCAGGAAGCCAAAGATGAAGCAAAAACCGAAGTTATGCAAGCAAATGATTTCATCATAGAATTGGCTAAAGTAACAAATAGCAATTTTATTAGTAAAGCGAATGCCCGTGCGTATGATGTAAGTGATAGCAAAAATGTTAAACGAATTACGGTTACAGGAGAAGATACTTTATCATTAGCAGCTAGCATGTTAGAAAGAGGTCAAGGGGTTTATCAAATAACGTTTAGCACAGATAGCGGCGTAAAAACGACAGTTAAATCAATTGTTTCAGTGAATGCACCCGTAGAAAATCAAGTAGCAGTAGCGAATGATTTTGATATCAATATAAATGACCTTGAGACAATGGATTTTGTTAAACTAGCAGGAGCAGTGGGGTATCAAAGTGATGAAGAAGAGCAGATAAAAGAAATTCCGGTAAAGTTATTAGGACTAAAACCAACAACTAGTGGAAGCCATACGATAACATTTGCAACAGCAAAAAATGCGCAAACGGAGATTAAAGTAAATGTGATAAGCACATTTGTTAACTATATAGAATTAACGGGAAAGAGTATTGAACTTGATTCGGCAAGTGTAATTGCTGCAATCCAACAAGGACAAGTGCAACAATTTCTTATCAAAGAAGCAGGAATTGTTGCCAAATATCACACGGAAAAAGAAAGTATCGATCTCCCAATTTTAATAGATGAGCGGCAACTAGACAACATTGGAACAGCAGGCACGCATGATATCGAAATTATTGCGCGAGTTGAAATTGATGCTGAAGTGGCAAGCTTGAATGCCACTTCTAGAGCAAAGCAGACGTTGGAACAAAAAATAACAATACAATTAAAAAGTGTAGAACGTCCAACGACACCACCAACATTGGTTAAAACAGGCGATAGCAGCGAAAAAGCAATGTTGCTAAGCCTCATTTTACTATTCCTATCAGCAATTCTGCTAATAGTATCACGCCCTAAAAGCGAGAGCAAAAGGGGTTACTAAATAATATGGGGGAAGTGTGCGGCAAGCAAATAGTTATCCTTATTAATAATATGTAGTGGTGCAGTAATCTAGCCTACTTTTTAGGGCATTGCGTCGCCAAAATGCAAATGATTATAGCCTCGATGTCGATGGATACGCTCAACAACGCCTAAGTGGTTGAAAAACCCAAGGGGCGAGTAGAACTAGTCTTTTAACATCACATCGTTGGCGTAATCTAGTATTGCTGTACGAACACCTAAGGCATTATCATATACGAGTTACTAAAAAGAAAAAAGCGATCGACCCTTAAAATTTAAAATGGTATAATAAAACCACATCAAGATTTAAAGCAAAAATAATTCAAATATGAAAGGGTGTTTTTGTGAAAAATTTATCCAGACTATTATTAGCTTTAACTATGTGCTTGATAGTTGCAAACCCACTTTCTGCTAGTGGAGAAAGTACTGTAATTACTGCAATTAACTGGGATGGTACAAAAAAAGAAATTGTAGTAACTCAAGAGAATACAACAAAAAATATGTTCTCTAGGGCTCATCACCATGGATTTACTAAATCTTGTAATGATTGGCAAGGTTGGCCCTATTCAATTAAAGGAATGTCTAACGGACACGAATATACAGTTTATAGACAATATTTTACAAACAATAATAGTCAAGCATATTATTCAGGTTGGCTCTATGCCTAAATCCTAAATAAAAAAAGAAGAATATTTTTATTCTTCTCCGACTGTCGACCAAACAATAATCAGCACAATAAATTACCAAAATAATTGCGTTGAACAACGGATTCATGATATTATAGAGTAACCCAATTATCCCCCAAAACAGCGCTATTAAAAGGAAGTGATTAGATGAATCGTCGAGTATACCCCCTTTTTTTAGTGGTTAATATAATTGTAACGCTCCTTTTCAATGGAATGGAGACAATGAGTATAATTAGAATTGTTTTAACAACGGTTCTCTTTATCATTTTCAATGAAATTTTAAGATTGTTTAGCGAGCGTCCAAAGAAGTGATGATAAATTAGGGGTACCCTCCCCTTTTTTTTTATAATATAAGTTAGGCTGTTGTTGTGATTTAAGGGGAAGTGGCGTATAATGTTGCTAAATATTAAAAAAAATTCACAAATGAAAGGATTGAATAGCATGGATACAATGAATGGAAAAATATTAAAAGAGGGATATACATTCGATGATGTTCTCTTAGTTCCGCAAAAGTCGGAGGTGCTCCCCAGTGAAGTAAATGTTCAAACGAAATTAACGAAAAATATTACTTTGAATATTCCGATTTTATCAGCTGCTATGGATACCGTTACAGAGGCTAAAACGGCGATTGCTCTAGCTAGGCAAGGTGGAATTGGGATTATTCATAAAAACATGTCAATTGAAAACCAAGCTAAACAAGTAGATATGGTTAAAAGAAGTGAAAGCGGAATGATTAGTAATCCAATTACATTAACGATAAAATCAACCGTAGCAGAGGCGGAAGCAATTCTAACAACATATAAAATATCGGGTCTCCCCGTCATCGATGAGCAACAAAAATTAATCGGAATTGTGACAAATCGTGATTTGAAATATCGGAAAATTGATCAAACCCCAATCGTGGAGATGATGACAAAGGATAATTTAATCACGGGGAAGATGGGAACAAGCTTGGAGCAGGCTAAAGAAATTCTCCTTGCTCATCGGATTGAAAAGTTGCCGATTGTGGATGATGATAATCGGCTTAAAGGGTTGATTACAATTAAAGATATTGATAGTGTTTTAACGTATCCAAATGCTTGTAAAGATAGCTTGGGGCGGCTTAGATGCGGTGCTGCTGTTGGTGCTTCGGAGGATTTATTAGAACGATTGAGTGCTCTAGTCAAAGCGGGAGTCGATGTGATAACTGTTGATTCTGCCCATGGACATTCACAAGGAATTTTAATGGCGGTTAAGTTAATTAAGCAACATTATCCCAATTTGGATGTGATTGCGGGTAATATTGTTACAAAACAGGCAGCGGAAGACTTGATTAAAGCTGGTGCGGATGCCTTGAAAGTTGGTGTCGGACCAGGTTCAATTTGTACAACACGCGTTGTTGCAGGTGTTGGTGTGCCACAGTTAACGGCTGTAAATGATGTTGCAGTGGTAGCGGGCAAGTATGGCGTGGGCGTGATTGCTGATGGTGGAATTAAGTTATCAGGTGATTTAGTTAAGGCCCTTGCAGCGGGGGCTGATTGTGTGATGTTAGGCAGTATGCTTGCCGGTGCCGAAGAAGCGCCCGGTGAAGAAGTTATTTTCGAAGGACGACGCTATAAAGTCTATGTTGGTATGGGTTCACTTGCTGCGATGGCTAGAGGGAGTAAAGATCGCTATTTCCAAAGTTCAAATGAAGCTAAAAAGTTAGTGCCAGAGGGAATTGAAGGTCGCGTCGCCTTTAAAGGAAAGCTAGAAGACATCGTCTACCAACTTATGGGTGGACTAAGAAGTGGTATGGGGTACTGTGGAACACCAACAATTCAATTATTAAAAGAAGATGGCCGCTTCGTACGAATCACGGGTGCGGGACTCCAAGAAAGCCATCCACACGATGTTCACATCACAAAACAGGCACCAAATTACCAGAAATAAACACAAAAGGGGAAACTTGTTAAAAAAAAGTGCGTCACAAATGACATAAAGTACAAAATAACGTATAATTAGACAAAATAAATAATTTTAAAGGGGAAAAAGAGATGAAAAACAAGCAAATTAAAAAGATGTTACAAATTTTTATGGTGATTCAGTGTGTCCTAATAGTTGGGTTAATCTACCAAAACTGGACAACTATTCCAGTATTAAGAGAACTTGTCAATCAAAGTGCAACAGCAGGGGTGGTGATTTTGGGATTGCTACTAGCAACAAATAATATCTACTTAGCAAATAAAAATCAGTTTAAATATCTAAAATGGGTCAATCAAAATCAAAGAGAAATTGGTTTAGTGGCGTTCTACTTTGTCATTTTCCATGTGATTGTTAGAGATATCATCTGGTTGGTTCTTGGTTATAACCTAGCAGTTATCTTTGTCAATGTTGCTTTGGCGGTGTTTGTATTAGTGTTTATGTATATCACATCATTCAAGCCAATTCAAAAGCACATCAAAAAATGGAAAAAGTATCATCAGTTAATCTGGTTAGCGATACCACTTATTTTCTATCATACATTACAGGCCTCGGGTGGTAAAATAAATTTATTGATATTAGCAATTTATCTAGGCTGTGTCCTAAGTAGTGTGTATGCAAATAAATATGCCCAAAACAAAAGCAGAACGGCAAGACAACTACAATACTTAGCTGGAGGAACAGCACTAGCAATTGTTCAATATATTGTCATGATGATAATTAGCTAAAAACAAGTAGTCAATAATCAAAAAGGGTTCACCAAAATTTAAGGGTGAGCCCTTTTTTTACATATATTTACATTGAACTATTGGAGTCAATAGGGTAGAATAGAGGGATGGATTAAATTAAGGAAAGTAGGTCAGCAGATGCGTATTAAAACAGAGATTGGCAAAGCACTTAAAGTCTTAAAGCAAAGACGTTTTTACAGAAATGTCAGTATCATTGCCATCCCCATAGCAATTCAACACCTATTATCTTCAGTTTTAAATATTATCGACCAAGTAATGGTTGGCCAAGTTGGTGCTGATGCACTTGCCGGAGTAACAAATGCTAACCAAGTTGTGTTTATGACAAATATGTTGATATTTGGAATTTGTGGTGGCATTACGATTTTTATTGCCCAAGGTTATGGTGCCAAAGATACCCAAAGCGTGGAAAAGGATTTAGGCTTAATCTGGAAAGTTGTCCTCCTAGCAATATTGCCTTTTGTCTTAGCAGGAATTTTTATCCCAGATGTTATTTTAACAATTTTCACCCCTAAATTTATTGCCGGAACCAATCAATTAGTTCCAGCGTATCGGTATGGAAAAGACTTTCTCGATATTATTGTATACAGCCTAATTCCCTTTGGAATTACCGTTTCTTTAGCAAGTTCACTTAGAAATATGCATATTATGCGACCAGCCTTAATTGGAAATGGTGTTGGTGTTATTATCAATACGGTGTTAAACTATGCCCTTATTTTTGGTGCGTTTGGTCTCCCAGCTTTGGGCCCAAAAGGGGCAGCAATTGCTACCGTTATTGCAAGACTAGTTGAAATGACGATAATTGTAACGGCCTTTACGCTAATTATTAAGCAAAAAGGCTACTCAATTAAGCGAATTATTACCTACATTCCTAGTGTTGAGCGTCTAAGAACACGAATTGGCACAGCGGCTCCCGTCATTATCAATGAATTATTTTGGGGCTTAGGAATAAGTACGTCGGTTGTTATTTTTAATCGCCTTGGTACTGAAGTTGTTGCGGCTGTCCAAATTGGTAATACGTTAAATCAAATATTTATCGTCATCATGATTGCCCTAGGCAACTCGGCAGCGATCATCCTCGGTAAGAAAATTGGCGAAAACCAAATTGAAGAGGCAAAAACATATGGAGTTGCAATTGAACTCCTTTGTGTGATGCTAGGCGTTGGCTTAGGCGTTATTATGTTTGGTTTAAGCTTTGTTGTGCCAAGTTTGTACAAACTATCATCAGAAGGCCGTCAATTAGCCCAACTAGTTATTATTGTTTATGCGCTGTTATCACCAGTAAAAACATTTAATGGCAGCATGATAATTGGTACATTACGCTCAGGTGGCGATACAGTATATGCAATGATTGCGGAACTAATGCCGCTCTGGCTGATTGGAATTCCGTTGGCAATATTGGGTGTTTACTTAGGATTCCCTGCAATTATTGTTGTCATCTTATTTCAAATGGAAGAAGTTGTTAAATCAGCGATGCTTTTCCCCCGATTATTCAAATTTCAGTGGGCCAATCGCGTCGTTTAAGCTAAAACCGAAATCATGGAGGGGTGATTTCGGTTTTTTTTTTAAAAAAAAGGAGGACGAGGCGATGGAATTAGCACAAGCAAGGATTCTTGTGGTCGATGATGATTTGGCAATAGCCCGTGCGGTTGCGCTGCTATTAGAAAAAGAAGGCTACGCAATAAGTGTTGCAAATGATGGCGCGGAGGCGTTAGCTCTTTTGGAGAATAATGTGATTGATTTAATTATATTGGATGTGATGATGCCTAAATTAGATGGGCTTTCTACAGCAATGAAAATTAGGCAGACACGGCATATTCCCATTATTATGCTTTCGGCAAAAACGGAAGCAAGTGATAAGATTTTAGGGCTATCAATTGGAGCAGATGATTATATGACGAAGCCCTTTGATGGTCGTGAACTTGTTGCCCGTGTTAATTCACAGCTACGTCGCTATCGGGAGTTTTCTCAAAATAGTGTAAAGTCAGATAGTTTGGTAATTGGCGGTCTAAGTTTAAATCCAGAAAGGCGTGCATTTAGTGTTGATGGGGTGGATGTTTATCTAACAGTAACAGAGTTTAATATCCTCCAGCTACTAATGGAAAATCCGAATATTGTTTTCTCAACAGAGAAAATCTATGAGCGAGTTTGGCAAGAATCAGGTTTTGCAACCGAAAATGCCGTGATGGTCCATATTCGGCGAATCCGTGAAAAAATTGAAATAAATCCAAAAGAACCTAAATATTTGAAGGTGGTGTGGGGCGTTGGCTATAAAATTGAAAGAAATTCTTAGGAAAAGAATAGTAAAAAATATCCTCCTTATGGCAATTGTCTGTCTTAATGTCTATGGTGGTCTAAAAATGATTACGATTATTGGCCCAACTGTGGGAGTATACAATAGTTTTAGCAAAGAAGAAGTAAGATTACAGGAAAATAGCAATAAAATAATGGAAGACTTAGAAAAAGAAGCAAAAACGGGGCAGAAGAGTGTTAATTTAGCAACTTCAACCGATTTTATTTATTATGGATCGTATGATGGTCGCATTTTTGCGAATACAGAAAAACGCCTGGAAGAAAGCTTTAGGGTAACAAATCAAGGATATTATTGTATTTTCAAAGCAGAAATGGTGGACTGTCTAAGGATGGATCCTAGTAGTCATCTTTTTGGCTCATCCATCAGTTTAGCGGAGAAAGATTTTCTCTATTTTAGTTATACAGAAGCGTATATTGAAAAACTAGGGATAATGGTTCCTAAAATTGATGAGCAGAATCTCATAAAACAAGTTATTGAAGTAAGCCTAAGTGTGCTTATTGGTATAGGACTTTGTCTGGGATTATTAATTATTGGTACTGGTCGAAAAGAAGGCGGACAAGTAGAGCAATATCGCAGCGATAAGTTGTACACGGAAATTCAAGTAGGTGCATTACCACTAATGATTATTTATGTCGTTAGAAACTTAGTGGTAAATACAACCGATTATTGGGGGGAAGTACCAAATAATTTGTTACTACTAGGCTTTGGTCTATTGCTTATGGTGGGAACAAGTGTTTGTTTGTGGCTATTGCTCTCGCTAATTAGAAAAGCAAAGCAGCGGGTACTGCTAAAACACTCATTTCTCTTTTTACTTGTTAGAGGGGGAGAGCGGATATTGTGTTTGCGAAAAGGCAGAGTTTATAGTAAAGCAGAAAGACTATTTAGTGGAACGGTTATCTTTCTAGTTGAAGAAACAATTTTGCTGCTCCTAATACTATTTGTCTTTGACTTGTCAGAGATTAGTGTCCTTTTGGTTATTTGTGGCCTCTTTATTTTAGTGGTTTATCTCCACTGGTCATATAAACAGGTTGCGGAAATTGACGATGAACTGGATCAAAGACTAGCAGAACAAGTAAAAGCCCAAAAAATGAAATTTGATCTAATTACAAATATTTCTCATGATTTAAAAACGCCACTAACAGCAATAATTAGCTATACCGAGTTACTTGCAGGAGAAAATCTTAATCAGAAGGCAACAGAATATACCACGATTTTATCCCAAAAAGCGAATCTCTTAAACTATATTGTTTCTGATTTATTTGATTTAGCGAAAGCAACAAGTGGTAATTTGGAGTTAACGACGGAAGTAGTGGAGTTTAAGAAATTAGTTGAGCAAACATTGGTGGAAATGGAACAAACAATTAGTGCCAAAAATTTAAAAATTAGCAAAAAAATGCCCGCATATTCGCTGGAAGTTATTTGTGATGGCGGTAAAATGTACAGAGTTATTCAAAATATAATTGAAAATGCGTTGAAATATGGGCAGGAGAATACGCGGGTCTTTATTGAATTAAGTGATGTAGATGATAAATATTATCGTTTAATTGTCAAAAATACGGCAAATTATGAAATGAATTTTAGTCCAACGGAAATTGTTCAACGCTTTACCCGAGGTGATGAAAGTCGAACAAGTGAAGGAAGTGGTTTGGGCTTATCAATTGCCAAAGAATTTACCGAAGCAAATGGGGGGATATTTGAAGTAATTATTGATGGTGATCAATTTAAAGTGATTGTTTCATTGCCCCAAAAAGAGCAGTAGCTCTTTTTTTTTGTAATATTATTGACGAAGACTTTTAGAAGTGATATACTATTATCATAATAGTTGAACAACTATTCAACTAAGAGGAGGAAGAAGACATGAAGAAAACATTAATATTAGAAAATTTAGATTGCGCAAGTTGCGCGGATAAAGTTGCAAGTAGACTAGAAAAAGAAGCCGATATTTTGGCGGTTGATTATAGTTTTGTGACAAAGAAATTCGTTCTAACACTAAATAAGAAACTAACACTCGACAAACTGAGGGCGATTATCACGGAAATTGAGCCAGATTTAAAAGTTGAAGAGCACAAACCCAAGCATCACCATGAACACACGCATGATACGGATGCAAAAAGTACAAAGATACTCATGATAAAGCTGGCAATTGCGCTCACTTTATTTGGCGCTGCAACACTGTTACCGATCAATGAAATTTTACGGGCTGTTTTATATTTGCTGGCTTATGTTATTATTGGTGGCGATGTTCTCCTTAAAGCGGGCCGAAATATTTTGCGGGGAGATTTTTTTGATGAAAATTTCTTGATGTCGATTGCAACAATTGGAGCGATTGGGCTCCGTGATTTTGCTGAGGCAACGGCTGTGATGCTGTTCTATCAAGTGGGTGAATTATTTCAGGCTAAGGCAGTTGAAAACTCACGTAAATCAATTGCTGGGCTGATGGATATTCGACCAGACTTTGCAAATGTTGTTAAAGGAGACCAAATTGAAAAAGTGCATCCGTTAGAAGTTCAGATAAATGATGAAATAATTGTTAAACCCGGGGAAAAGATTCCTTTGGACGGTACGGTGATAGCGGGTGATACATTTGTTGATAATTCAGCATTAACGGGTGAATCACTACCACTAGAAATTCATCCGGGTGATAGTGTTTTATCAGGAACAATTAATCAGACAAGTGTCATTAGAGTGCAGGTTAATAAAGAATTTGGTCAATCAACGGTTGCTAAGATACTAGAACTGGTTGAAAATGCGGGAACGAAAAAGGCACCAACAGAAAAATTCATTACGAAATTTTCGAAAGTTTACACACCAATTGTTGTCGCGCTGGCAATTTTATTGGCGATTGTGCCAACATTGCTGTTCGGTTTTGAGCAATTTCCAATTTGGCTGGAACGAGCATTGATTTTCTTAGTTATTTCTTGCCCTTGTGCTTTGGTTGTTTCAATTCCGCTAGGATTTTTTGGTGGTATTGGAGCTTCATCGAAGCGCGGAATTTTAGTTAAAGGTGGAAATTACTTAGAAGCTTTAACTAATGTTCAAACGGTTCTTTTTGATAAAACAGGAACGCTAACACAAGGGAAATTTAGCATTGAGTCAATTGATGTTGCGCAAGGTGTTAGTAAAGATGAACTATTAAAAATGGCAAGTTATGTTCAATGGTATTCAACGCACCCAATTGCCAAGGCAATTATCAAAGAATATGAGGATGTTGACATCACAAAAATTAGTGATTACCGCGAAAAAGCTGGACATGGTGTAAGTGCGATTTATGAGGGTAAAGTAATTGTTGCGGGAAATGAAAAATTGATGGAAAGTGAAAACATTGATTATATCAAAACCAATAAAGTTGGAACAGTTGTGTATTTAGCGGTTGATGGAAAATTTATGGGGACGATAATTGTTGCAGATACCATCAAAGAAGATGCAGCCCAAACAATTACTGAACTTGAAAAAAGTGGCATTAAAAATATTATCATGCTAACGGGTGATAATGAAGCGATTGCTAAAGATGTTGCAGCTAAAGTTGGTATTAGAAAATATTATGCAAGTCTACTGCCTGATCAAAAAGTAGAGAAGTTATCGCAGCAAGTCAAAGAGGCCAAAGGGAAAGTGATGTTTGTTGGTGATGGCATTAATGATGCCCCGGTATTAGTGATAGCAGATATTGGAGTATCGATGGGAGCAATTGGGAGTGATGCAGCGATTGAAGCATCAGATGTTGTCCTTATGCAAGACCAGCCACTGAAAATTCTTGAAGCAATCAAAATTGCGAAAGCGACAAAAGTTATTGTTTGGCAGAATATTATTTTATCGATGACGGTGAAAATTTTATTCCTAGGATTAGCAACATTTGGTGTAGCAACAATGTGGGAAGGCGTATTTGCCGATGTTGGTGTTTCCCTACTGGCAATTTTAAATAGTATGAGAATTTTACAAAAAGGTAGAATGTAAGAAAAGGAGCGCTTAAAATGAATGATATCCGCAAAAGCATCGGTAGTGATTGTAGTGCAAGAGACATTGAGAAAGTTGAACAGATTATTAACATTATGCCGCTGAAAAAAGATGTTGATAATCTGGCCGAATTATTTAGTGCCCTTGGGGATCCAACGCGACTAAGGATTCTGCGGGCGCTGATGGAAGCTGAAATCTGTGTTTGCGATATAGCAGTGATTTTGGACATGACAAAATCAGCGATTTCACATCAATTACGGATTTTGAAAAGTGTCCGCCTCGTTGAAGGCACAAAGCAAGGTCGAAATGTGATGTATCGATTAGCGGATGACCATGTAAGAACAATTCTCGCACAAGGAATCACACATATTGCAGAGGTAATCTAAGGCCAAAAAGCTTGTGGAAAGTAACCACAAGCTTTTTCCTTGTAAAAAAAAACGGTCAAAACCACGATAATAGTGCGTTTTAACGGGAGCAACAGCTGAGGGTTTTCGAGGGCTGGAAAAGAAGTTTACCTATTTTTTTGAAAAAGGCAGATTATTGTGATACAATAAAGGGGATAAAATAACCTTGAAACAGGAATATTTAGAAAGGAAATATCGCTTATGATGGAAATGAGTTTAGAGTGGTTCAAAACACTCCCACCAGTTACCCAAGCTTTTGCTGGTGGAATGCTTGGTTTTATTGTTACAACACTGGGAGCAAGTATTATCCTAGTAGTTAAAAATGTTAACCAAAAATTAATCGATGGGATGCTTGGCTTTTCAGCAGGAATTATGATTGCTGCCTCCTTTTGGTCATTATTAAATCCAGCAATTGATCAGGTAATGGAGGGCTATGGTAAAAGTGGTTTTTGGATGATAGCTGTGGGCTTTTTACTAGGTGGGGGTGTTCTTTGGGCACTTGATAAAATTATCCCTCATCTACATATGTATGCCAATAAATCCGAAGGGGTGCATACAAAATGGAGTAAAAGCACGCTGCTGATGCTGGCAATTACAATGCATAATATCCCCGAAGGACTTTCTGTAGGTGTTGCCTTTGGTGGAGCTGCACTGACGGGAGACCCTTCATTAGTTACGGGGGCAATTGGTCTAGCAATCGGGATTGCCATTCAAAATTTTCCCGAGGGAACAGCAATCTCAGCACCGATGTATGCCGATGGGATAAGTAAGACAAAAGCTGTTATAATGGGATCATTATCGGCAATCGTTGAACCAGTTGCTGCTGTAATTGGTGCGTTGCTTGTCCTTCAAATGCAGGCAATTCTTCCCTTTGCACTAGCATTTGCTGCAGGAGCAATGATCTTTGTTGTCGTTGAAGAATTGATACCAGAATCGCAAGCAAATGAGAATACAGATTTTGCAACACTAATGGCTATGGTCGGGTTTACAATAATGATGACATTGGATGTTATTTTAGGGTAAAGAAATAACCCTGCAACTGCTATTAGACCAATTTTTATCAGTATTTCCTGATAAACATGAAATATTTCCCAAGAATGTTTTCCCAGTAAAAGGATAAACATTCCCTGGGAAATATTTATCCTTTCATGATAAATAAAGGTACCAATATAAAGTATTTTTCCCCTAGAAAAACAATACAAAACGTACTAGTTTTAAACGGAATTAAAGAATTCGTGATTCAAAGCATTTTATAAGTAAAAGCAATAATGCTGTGATATACTTAGTACTGTTAGAAGTGAGGTGAGAAATATGAGCAAAAAGAAAAAGCGCTTAAAAAAAGAAGCAAGTGTAAAATTATTTAATCAATATATAGCAACGCCGTATGGTGGGCTTGAAATAACAACGGGTGAAGAACATATCTATCAATTAGCAAATGCCGAAGAAGGTTTATTTGATATGGAACTAAGTGAAATTATTGAAGAGGCAGAGGAAAGCGTAGCAAAGTATTTCGCGAGTAATTTAGAAGTAGCAAATAAACAACAGTATCATACAGATATTAACAGCATCAGGCACTAACATTAATTGGTATTGGTTTAGACAGATTAATGTAATACAGAATCTAATTTACTCGCCAGGACAAAGTGTTCCAATGAAGTAAAAGCAACAATGACCGCTTTTTTGAAAATAGTGGGTTTTTGTGTAAAAAGGGATGTGATGCATCCTTTTTTTTATGGGTTGGAAATTTCCTGGGAAATAGGAGAAAAGTGTTTACAGATATTTTTATATTTATTATAATGAAGGCAAGGGAGTGAAATGAGATGAACTTCATCGCTAATTTAAGTAATAAAATGAATGATTTAAACAAGACGGAGCAAAGAATTTTGAGCTATTGCTTAGAGCATAGTTTGGAAATGGAGCGTTACAAAATAGTGGATCTAGCAGCGGAATTATTCGTATCGCCAAATACAATAATTCGTTTAGCAAAAAAACTAGGCTATAATGGTTTCAGCGAATTCAAATATGCTATTCATAATTCGCTTGTAAAACAGGAAGTTATTAAAAATGATATGCATGACATAATTGAGGCACTAGAAAAGACGGCAAAATTATTACAACCTGAAATATTGCAACAGGTGGTTAATGATATCAAGTGCGCTCCAAAGGTCTGTATATTTGCATCAGGGATTTCACGATACGCAGCAATGCCTTTTGTCAAAAAGATGCAATACCTAAATCGGCTCGTACTCCTATCAGATGATCAGGACTCTAGTAGATTACTTGCTTCGAATCTTGCACCAGAAGATGTTGCCATCTTTGTAAGTCTATCAGCAGAAACCAAGAGTATCTTAGAAAGCTACCAAATTGCTTTACAAAGGAATGCTAGTATTGTTGTCATAACGGGATTAAAGCAATCACTCCTATCAACAAGTGAAAAGACGATTTACGTCTATACAAAGTCACGCTTTAAAGACAACATTGATTTCACTTCAAGAATTCCAATTGAATATATTTTTGAAAGAATTTTTGATGTCTATTTTACACAGGAGTATCAATAAATAATAAACTAAGTCAAAGCCTAGGTGAGGAGCCGAGGGCTTTTTTTTGGATAAAAATACACAAAAAGTTATATTTGTTATTAAAGTTAATAAAAGATAAAACGCGGAATTGCTATTGTATGGAGTCGGAGTCCATGCTATAGTTGTGCTTATAAAAGAAAAAAGAAAAGAGGAATGATGATGAAAAAGTTTTGGCAACAGTTTGGGAAGTCATTACTAATGCCGATTTCAACACTGGCGGCAGCAGGTTTGTTTTTAGGGATTGCCGCAGCCCTGCAAAATAATGCGATTGTTGGAACAGCATTTGTTGAAATGACAACAGTGCAAAATATTATTGGCTTTATTAGAAAACTAGCAGGCTTGGTTTTTGGTAATTTACCAGTTTTTTTTGCATTATCGATTACGGCTGGCATGGTTAAAGAAGAAAAGCCAACAGCAATTTATGCATCGGTATTGGGCTTTTTGGCATTTCATTTGACGATAAATTATCTTTTAGGACTTCAAGGAATAACAGCAGCAACAACAACAGTCAAAGCTTTGATGGAAACCAAGGGACTATCGCTGATCGAGGCTAGTATTGAAAATGC
>JBOFTV010000047.1:0-43863 GCA_051652245.1 Culicoidibacterales bacterium
GCAATTAAGAGCTAATCAGCAAATAATTTTGCTAACTAAAAATGAATATCTTATGTTAAAACAATTAATTCAGGCAGAACAGAAAATGATTACTCGTGAAGAACTAATTAAAACCCTCTGGAAAGATGAATCCTTCATCGATGAAAACACACTCAATGTCAATATTTCAAGAATTAGAAAAAAATTAGAAAAAATAAAATATGATCATTACCTTAAAACAATTAAAGGATTAGGTTATATGTTAACCGAGGTGGAAAATGAAGAAAATTAAGGTCTATATCAAAAATAGATGGACAACTTATGGTATAATCCTCTTCTCACAAGGGATTACTTTTGGGATGGTCTGGTTAGTTGAGACGGGATGGAAGATGGCACTATATATCTGCTTTATTTCACTAATTCCCGTAGTAATATTTGAAGTTGCCCATCTACTAAGGTGGATTAATCAAAGTAACCAGTTAGATGAAATTCTGCTATTGCCAAATAAGCTAACCGAAAAAGAAGAGCAACAGGATTATCTTTTTTGGCAATATGAACAAATTATTCGCAAGCAAAACCAGAAAATAGCCGCCACAGAAAATCATTTTAGTGAAAAACAAAAAGAGCTGCAGGATTACTATGTAGCATGGACACACCAAATTAAAACGCCAATTGCTGTCATTGATTTACTAACGCAGGTTAGCCCCAAAACACCAATTGAAGAGATTCGACCACAGCTACATGAAATTGATCAGTATACAAATATGGCATTAACCTACGCCAAACTAAAGACAAATCAACCAGCAGATTTTGTTTTTACACAAGTCGAAATCAGGGACGTAATAACACGGGCTCTAAAAGCAGAAATGGACCTTTTTATTATAAAAAAAATCAGCTGCCACCAAAATATCACCCCCAATTTAGTGACAACGGATGCCAAGTGGCTTCAATTTATCATTGGACAGCTCCTTAGTAATGCGCTAAAGTATACACCAGAAGGAAAGTCGATAACCATTAGTTCAGAGGCAAATTATATTATAATTGAAGATAAGGGCATTGGTATTAAAGCAAGTGACATCCCCCGAATTACCGAAAAAGGCTTTACGGGATTTAATGGACGATTAGAGCAAAAAGCAACAGGAATTGGTCTTTATCTCTGCCAAAAAATCGCAGATAGACTAAATATCACAATGGAAATAACTTCGAAACAGAATCAGGGAACAAAAGTAACACTTTATCTGCCAGAAAAATCGCAACTTACAAAAATGTAAGCAAAATGTAAGGAAAATCGATAGCACAACTTGGCTAATTAGACTAGAATAGATGAAGTAAGGAGCGAATCTGATGAGAATATATCTGAAATTATCACTTAAGAACATCAGGAATAACAGCAAACTTTATCTCCCGGTGGTCATCATCATTGCCATTTTTTTTGCGATTATTTACAATTTGAAAATTCTTGCTGCGGATGAATATATTAAAAACGAAATCAGTCAAATATTGCATGTCTTTCTTATTTTTGGCGTAATTATTGGTTCGATCATCACAGCAATTTTGACAACCTACGCTCAAAGCTTCACATTGAACAAAAGAATGCGCGAGTTGGGACTCTATCAAATTCTAGGAATGGAATATCGGCATTTACTGCGACTTTTAGCGTATGAGACAGGTTTAGTCTATGCTGTTGGGATTGCCTCTGGCCATATTTTGGGAATTAGCACGACCAAAGCAATCTTTCTACTTGAACGTAAATTATTATCATTAGAAACAGTCCTTGCTTTTTCCATCGCACACCAATCGTTAATTGAATTGAGCTTGTTCTTCTGCTTCATTTTTTTGGGACAATTACTTTATATGGCGCTTAAAATCAAAAAACTAAAACCAATTGAAATCCTCCAACAAAGTCAGAAAAGGGATACGCATCTAAGGTTTTCAAAGATACTATTGATAACTTCATTGCTAGCCCTAAGCGGTGGCTATTTCATGGCACTAACAATGAAAAAAACACAGCTGCCAACCTTTGACGTACTAATTGCCGTTTTACTTGTGGTGCTTGGAACCTATGGTTTATTTACAAGTATGGGGGTGTTTATCCTCCTTTTCTTACAGAAGAGGAAGGGGTATTATTACCGGATGCAGCCGTTTTTGCTTATTAATGGCTTGCTTTATCGAATTAAGCGCAATGCGGTCAGTTTAGCAAGTATTACAATTTTAGCAACAATGGTGATGATAACACTAATTATGACAACAACAATTTATCTCTATGGGCCAATATTGCTTAAACAAGAGCAGGTGTATGATGAATATGCTGGTTATGCAGATGCTAATTCTCGCGATCAAATCCTTGATAAAATTGAAACAATGGCTGCAAGCGTTGACGTAAAAGTCGAAAATCTGACAACTTTTAGAAAAATTTCCTGGGAAATACCATCCAAAAATGAGGAATTTGCATTAATTACAGTGGCGGACTATAATAAGGAAAGTAACAATCAACTTGTTCTGGAAGAAAAGGAGCTAGCCATTTTTGCCCGGACAACAAAATTTCCAGATACAAAAATAACAATTGCGGGGGAAGAATTTACGATAAAGCAAACATTAAAGGAGATGCCGTTTACAAGAAAAATAAATAATGAAATAGCACAAACATATTGGCTTGTCCTGCCCACTAATAGTTTTGAAAAATTAGAAAACTGGGTTAAACTTAAAGACAAAAATGTTGCGAAGCGCTATGAGTATATCCTCGCCTTTGATACAAGTGGTTTAGAAGAAAATCGACTTAAACTCGCTACAATAATGGACGTTAATAGCAGACAAGTAAATTTGCAGACAAGGATGTCACTTGTTGCATATCAAAAGGACTTTAAGAAGATGAATGGTAGCTTTATGTTCATTGGTCTGTTTATGTCACTAATGTTTATGTCCATGGCAGTGGTGCTAGTCTACTATAAGCAAATAGCAGAAGCGTACGAAGATAAAATAATGCAGCAACAGTTAAAGCAAGTTGGACTATCAGCAAAAGAACTTAAAAAGAACATCAATTTTCAGGTACTAATCATTTTTTTTCTCCCTCTGATCGTTGCCATAAGCCACACCCTTTTTGCGGCGAAAATTATGATAATACTCCTCGCCCAAGTCTCAATTAGCAATAAAAACTACATTTATGGCTGTGGTCTTGTTATCATCGTCTTGTTTTCAATAGGCTACTTTATTGTCTTTAAAATCACAGCAAGACAGTATTATTTAATTGTCAGGAAAGAAGAAAGAAGGTGAGAGAAATGAGAATACTTGAAGTTAAAAACATCAAAAAGCGCTATCTCTCGCGCTTTGGTCTAATTGAAACAGATGCCTTAAAAGGGATTAGTTTTAATGTTGAACAAGGAGAGTTTATTGCCATCATGGGAGAATCAGGATCGGGGAAGACAACATTGTTAAATATTCTTGCAGGTCTTGATAGCCCAACTAGCGGAGGGGTCTTCTTTCAGAAGGAAGATCTTTTGCAGATGGATTCGGAGCAACTAGTGAAATTTAGGCGTGAAAACTTAGGTTTTGTGTTCCAAGATTTTAATTTATTGCATACAATGACGGTGAAAGATAATATCTTACTTCCATTAGTCTTATCAAAAACTAATTATCAGTTAATGGAAAACTTAATCATGCCAATTGTCGAACAATTGGCGATAGAGACGCTTTTAACCAAGTACCCGTATGAGTTATCAGGTGGTCAAAAACAGCGAGTAGCAATTGCGCGTGCCCAAATAATTGCCCCACAATTATTACTAGCTGATGAACCAACAGGGGCGCTAGATTCACAGGCAGCAACTAAGTTGATGCACACTTTTTCGCAAGTAAATCAGCAAAATCAAACAATTTTAATGGTAACTCACAGTGTTAAAGCCGCAAGTTTTGCCAGTCGTATCTTTTTTATTAGAGATGGCGTGTTATTTCACCAGTTACACCGTGGGGATAAAAGTAACAAAGACATGCTCCTTGAAATAACGGATGCGCTAGCAGTTGTGATGAAAAATGGAGCTACAGAATAAAAACAGCCCCCATTAATTGTAACGTCCAGAAATAGCAATCAGGCACTTCCGTTTCTTGGGGAAAGCGGAAGTGCTTTTTTATTCTGTAACATTACATTTATTGGAGGCTGCTTGTTAAAAAGGGCTAGACAATATCAGCTAAGACAACGGCTTGCGTCCCCAAATCAGCTTTTCCTGCGACGATAAGGTCATCATAAATTTTATCACTTAATTGCAATGCTT
Source organism: Culicoidibacterales bacterium (assembly GCA_051652245.1). GTDB lineage: Bacteria > Bacillota_I > Bacilli_A > Culicoidibacterales > Culicoidibacteraceae > BHER01. Next base: position 4,242 of record JBOFTV010000047.1, read on the forward strand.
CAAGGCTAACACCACGACTCTTCATTTCAGCGATTGCAATTTTGAGGTCCTTACTAAAGTGCTTGATGAAAAATCCCGGCTCAAAGTCACCACGGATGACCTTGGGTCCATTATTAACCAACTGCCAGCTACTAGCGGAGCCCGCAGCCATAATTTCGAGGAGGAGTTCTAAATCCAAGGATGCATGCTCTGCATAGCGTAGTGACTCGGCAAGACCAAGTAAATTAGCGCTGATTGCCGTTTGATTTGCCATTTTGGCGTGTTGACCATTACCCGATTTACCAAAGTAGCGAATCGTTGTTGCAAAGTGGGATAAAATGGGGAGCAGCAATTCATAGCTTGCTTTCGAACCTCCGACCATCATTGATAAGCTCCCATTAATGGCACCAAGGTCACCGCCGGTAACGGGGGCATCAAGAGCAAAAAGCTGCAGCGTAGAAGCAGTCTTACCAATCTGGATGGCAAGTGCTGGTTGCGAAGTAGTAAGATCAACTAAATAACTGCCCGCTTTAGCATGGTTGAAAATACCCTCCTTAGCAAAATAGATAGCTTCAACTTCAGCAGGAAAGCCAACCATTGTAAAAATAATATCACTTTGACTGGCAACCTTGGCAATTGAATCACACCAAATCATCCCTTGCTCAATCTGTGTCAGCACTTTTTCTCTTGTTCGTGAAAAGCCAAAAACAGTAAACCCGGCAGTAAGTAAATGGGTGACAATTGGCCCGCCCATGATTCCAATTCCAATAAATCCGATTTTTTTCATTGATTTTTCCCACTTTCTTATAATATTGTATTTGCTTAATTAGATAACATAAAAGTCCCGATAAAAACCACATAAATGTCGAAAATTTCTATCGGGACGACGGTCGTCGAATTAAAGTTCGGTAATTTCCAGCAAATCATCACGATATTTAAAAGCCAGTTTTTCCGAAGCAAAAATTTCTAAGCGAACGCCAGTTGCTTCAAAAGTTTCGCTATCAACTTGAACATTTTGGTGAAAATGAGCTGTGATTTGGCCTTTATTATAAGGAATCAAAACACTATAATACTTGAAATCAGAGAAGATATGCGTTTTAACACTTTCTAATAATGCATCAACGCCAGCACCTGTTTTAGCTGAGATATAATGATTTTTATCATCGTCAACAATAACGGTATCACCAATCAAGTCAGCTTTATTCATGACATAGAGTGTTGGAATATCTTTAGACCCGAGTTGTTCTAGGGTTTGTTCCGTTACGTGCATCATTTCAGATGCTGATTCATCAGAAACATCAACAACATGTAATAATAAATCAGCTTCCCTAATCTCTTCAAGCGTTGATTTAAAAGCATCGACAAGATGATGAGGTAAATTGCTAACAAATCCAACAGTATCAGTCAATAAAAATGACTTCTTCTGGGGCATATCGACACGACGTGCAGCGGTTTGAAGCGTTGCAAACAACATATCTTTAGTAAAAACATTTTTAGGCTCATCAGTAAATTTACCAATAATAGTGTTCATCAGCGTCGACTTTCCAGCATTGGTATAGCCAACAATTGCGACGGTTTTAATCCCCTCTTTTTTCCGCCATTTTCGTTGGACTTGTCGTTGGGCGATAATTTCTTTTAGCTCATGTTTGAGCATAACGATTTGATTTTCGATGCGTCGCTTATCAAGTTCAATTTTCTTCTCACCCAGCCCCTTGTTTTTGGTTCCAACACCACCAGATTGTCGCCCAAGCGAGGCATGTAATCCCGTTAATCGTGGTAGAAAGTAGCGAAGTTGTGCAATATCAACTTGAATTTGCGACTCCTTCGTATTGGCGCGAGCGTTAAAAATCTCTAAAATAAGCATCGTTCGATCGATGATTTTACATTCCAGCTCTTTTTCGATACGCCGCAGCTGTGAGGGCGTTAGTTCAGCATTAAAAATAATCAAATTTGCTTCTTTTTGTGTAAACGCATCCCGAATTTCGTCTAATTTCCCCTGCCCAACAAAATGCCGCGAATGGATGGCGTGCAAATTTTGGACAACGCTACCTAGAACTTTAATATCACAGGCCGCCGCCAAATTAGATAACTCCTCCATCTCATAATGAAATCGGGGATTATGATTAACATCCACCCCCACTAAAATAGCTAACTGCTCAATTTCTTTTATCATATACAAACCTCTTTCTTTCTTTCTCTCTTTTTATAAAAAAATGCCTACTCAAGTCCAAGCGCTAACCGGATATTCTGTTCCATTGAAAATGGTGTATCCTTTGGTGCGACACGATTGAGGACATAACCTTCGGAACTAATTAAAAACTTGGTGAAATTCCACGAAATAGGGTCACCAAACAGGCCTTTTTTTGTTGATTTTAGATATTGGAAGAGGGGATCAGTTTTGCGACCATTAACATCAATTTTGGCAAAAATTTTAAAGGTAACACCGTAGTTTAGTTGACAAAACGTTGTAATCTCTTCAATTGTCCCGGGCTCTTGCCAGGCAAATTGATTACAGGGGAACCCTAATATTTCAAGACCATGCTCCTTATATTTTTGGTAGAGCGCTTCTAATTCTGTGTACTGCGGTGTTAAGCCACAGTTACTGGCTACATTAACAATAATTAAGACTTTTCCTTGATACAAAGCCATTGAAACTGGATTATTTCCCTTGTCTAAGACACTTAATTCATAGAAATTCATGTGTCCATCCCCTTTCCATATTTAAGATAGTCTAATTATAACATAAAGACTTTGAAAAATAAGGAATAATAGGAAAAAAGGCGGGAAGAACGTGAACTAAGCCAAAGCGATATGGCCCGCTTGCAAGTCTTGTTTTTGGGCGCAAGCTTTGCTACAATTAGGGGATAGCAAGAATGTGGCAGCCCTTTTTTTACATATGTTTACGTTAATAATAATGGCCCCGAAGGGACTATCCAAAAAATGTTAAGACGGCGTGACAAAAAATGAACACAGAAAGCGTTTGCAAGGTTGCTGTAAGGGGCTATAATGACAGTAAGGAGGAAGTGTAGTGGACAATAGAAGTAGGAAATTATTGAACCTCATTATGCAGAATGAACATATCCAGGTGGAAGATGTAGAAGCTTTTTTGCATGTGAATCCACGGCAAATTCGGTATATTTTACAAAAGATAAACGAAACGTTTGTTTTCTATCACATACCAGTTGTGATAAAAATGAAGGGAACAGGATTTGCGGTGACTAATTTTGCATATCTTGTACAGCAGGTAGATATTGATGAGCTTGAGATAAATGGTGTTTTTTCGCAAGAGGAACGAATTTTTATGATTATCATTTATCTTTACTGTTATCCCGATTTTGTTTCCCAGGTTCATTTACAACAGTTTTTAGATGTGAGTAAAAATTCAGTGCATGCTGATTTGACGCGGGCACAAGTTGTTGCCAAACAGCATAATGTTGACCTGCTCTATGACCGTGAAGCAGGCTACATTTTAAGCGGAAGTGAATGGAAAAAGCGGGGACTGCTACTTTATTCATGCAGCCAAATTCGGGCAATATCCGAGGCAACGCCGATTTTCAAGCATCTGTGTTCAATATTATTATTTTCCAAGGGATACGAGGAACTAAAAATAACAATTGATGAGGTGATAGCCCGGGGAAGTGTTCGTTATATCGAACAAAAGCTAGATGATATTTTGTTGCAACTTTATTTTATTTGGAGTAAAGATGAAGTTGGCACAATTAAAGTAACAGAGGAACAGAAAAAGCTATTGTGTTTTTCAGCAGAGCGAAAAGATGTGATCAAGGCATTGCTTACTTTTTTTGGAGAGAAATCGACAGATGAGCAGCTCTACGCCGAAATTCTGTTGCAGATTACAGAATTGGACACGGATGGTCGGCTTTTTGATCAACAGATTGGTAGTGATTTGTATCAGTATATTGCAGAGATGACATCCCGATTCACAAGAATTACAGGAATGAAAGTAAAAGCAAGGGAGCAATTCACTCAAGGTTTATATGGCCATTTACGCGCATTATACTACCGGATTTTCTATGAAATTCCGTGTTTAAATGTAAGTGCAGGTGCAATTAAACGTGCCTATCCCGTATTATTTTCAATCGTCTCAATGTTACTTAAGCCATTTGAACAAAATTTTGGCGGGAAAATCACCGAAGACGAACTTGCCTATATTACCCTTCATTTTGCAGCAGGGTATACAGCTACAGAAGATACAACAGCAATTGTCTGTGTTCGAGCAATGATTTTTTGTGCAAATGGGATTGGCACATCGGTCATTCTTGAAAACCAACTCCAAACACTTTTTCCTGAATTTCAGTTCGAAATAGTCTACCAGCGTAGTAATTTTTATCATAGTGGAGATCAATTTGATCTTATTTTTTCAACCACACAGATATATCATCCAACCACGAAAACATTTATTATTCCAACAATTCTAACATATGAAAAAAGAACAGCCCTCTCAGCAGCTGTGATAACATATTTGGATGGTGAGATGGGTGAAAGCGAAGAATGTCCGCCCCTAAAAGCGTTAATGAAAATTATCAGGAAGCATGCTGAGATTAGAGATGAAAAAGAGATGTATAGTGAGCTTAGTAAATATTTAAACAGCCCCAAAATTAATAGGATAAAAGGAAGGGATCAGCCAATGCTAGAAGAATTATTAACAGAATCAATGATGCAATTTGTCAAAAGCGTCGAAACATGGGAAGAAGCAATTACCTTATCAGCCCAGCCATTGTTGAAAAATGGGAGTATTGAGGCATCGTATATTACCGCTATGATTGAGAATGTCAAAGCATTTGGGACGTATATTTTGGTAGGGAATATGATTGCAATTCCGCATGCACGCCCAGAGCAAGGCGTAAATGCTGTGGGCATGAGTTTTTTAAAACTAGAAAAACCAGTTGCCTTGCTTGGACAGCCCAATAAGCAGGTCCAAATTTTCTTTACATTAGCAGCAATAGACGGGCAAACTCATCTACGGGCATTAGCCCAACTATCAGAAATCTTGTTAGATGATAGTGTTTGCCAGAAATTATTTGCAGTCCAAAATGCAGAAGAGCTGAGGGCCGTTATTTCAACAAAATAGAGAGAAAGAAGGATGATGAACATGAAAATTATGGCAGTATGTGGAACGGGATTAGGAAGTAGCTTTATTCTTGAGCTGAATATTGAGGCGGTATTAAAAGAATTAGGTGTGGAAGGTGTAACGGTAGAACATACGGATCTTGGTTCTGTTACACCAGAAATGGCCGATGTCTTTATTGCGACGCTTGATTTAGCTGAGGGGATGCGTGAAGTGCCAGAATTAATTGTGCTGAATAGTATTATTGATAAAGCAGAATTATTAGAAAAACTAACCGCTACATTAAGAAGACATGGAAAATATGAATAGAAAAAAGATGGAGGAATAGTCATGAATATCGTAAATGAAATTATTAGGTTTATTCAAGAAATTTTAAGTCAACCAGCCGTGTTGATTGCACTGATTGCATTAATTGGTCTCCTGTTACAGAAAAAACCGGCATCCGAAGTTATTCGGGGGACACTAAAGACATTTTTAGGATTTATTATTATTTCAGCAGGGGCGGGGGTAATTGTTGGAGCACTAACACCATTTGGTGAAATGTTTCAACATGCATTTAATGTCCAGGGGGTTGTTCCCAATAATGAAGCGATTGTGGCTGTTGCCTTAACAGAATATGGAGCACTAACAGCAATGATTATGCTTTTTGGGATGATTTTCAATATTATTCTTGCGCGAATTACGCCACTTAAGTATATTTTTCTAACGGGGCATCATACGTTGTATATGGCTTGTATGATTGGTGTTATTATGGTAGCAATTGGAATGGAGACGGTGATGGCAACAATTGTTGGGTCGCTTGCTTTGGGAATTACGATGGTTGTGTTTCCAGCGATTGCCCAGCCATTTATGCGCCGTATCACAAAAAGTGATACGGTCGCATTTGCCCACTTTAGCTCAGTTGGTTATGTAGCTTCTGGATTAGTTGGTAAACTTATTGGTAAAGGTTCCAGATCAACAGAAGAGCTTAATTTCCCGAAGTCACTTACTTTTTTGCGGGACAGTTCAATTTCAATTTCGCTAACAATGATGATTCTCTATCTAGGGGTTGCATTATTTGCTGGACCTATTTATATTGAGAGCGAATTAAGTAAAGGTCAAAACTATTTAGTGTTTTCAATTATTCAATCAGTCACGTTTGCAGCAGGGGTCTTTATTATTTTATCAGGAGTAAGGTTAGTATTAGCAGAAATTGTTCCAGCATTTAAAGGGATTTCAGAGCGTTTTATTCCAGGAGCAAAACCAGCATTGGACTGCCCCGTTGTTTTTCCGTACGCACCAAATGCTGTTTTGATGGGCTTTTTTTCCAGTTTTATTGGTGGAATTGTGGGGCTATTTATTCTCGTGCTGGTTGGAGGCGTTGTTGTTTTGCCAGGTGTTGTCCCGCATTTCTTTACAGGGGCAACAGCCGGCGTTTTCGGGAATTCGACTGGGGGCGTAAGAGGAGCGATTGTGGGTTCATTTGTGAATGGATTGATTATTACATTTCTACCCGTATTTCTAATGCCGGTGCTTGGAAATCTTGGATTTGCGAATTCAACATTCTCAGATGCTGATTTTGGTGTAACGGGAATCTTCTTAGGGAATTTAGGAAATCTTGGTGGACAATGGCTAGTAACAGGCGTTGTTATTCTTATTATCATTGGGCTAATTGGGTTAAACTTTATCATGAAAAAACCAGTAGTTGAAAAGGTTGGTGAATAGGATGAATGAGTATACCTGGGAAAATCAAGAGCTTGACCTACAACTTTTTTCACAGAAGATTCGGTTAGAGCTATTAAAACAATTACAACATCGTGGATTCGGCCATTATGGTGGAAGTTTATCAATTGTTGAGGTTCTTGGTGTTGTCTATGGAAAATGGTTACGCAATACGGTTGGTAAGGTTAAACCAGTAGAAGATGATTGGTTTGTCTTATCTAAAGGTCATGGTGGACCAACTGTATACACGATTTTAGCGCTACAAGGCTGGTTTCCATCTTCACTTTTACAAACACTGAATGAAAATGGGACAAACTTACCAAGTCATACTGATCGAAAATTGACTCCGGGTGTACAGATGACCACCGGATCACTAGGACAAGGTATTAGCGTTGCCACGGGAATTGCCAAAGGTGCAAAAATTGATTGTAGTAATCAGCGAATTTTCACCTTAGTTGGTGATGGCGAATTAAATGAAGGGCAGTGCTGGGAGGCGATATCCTTTGCCGGCCACCATAAACTGGACAACCTTATTGTTTTTGTCGATAATAATAAGCGGCAATTGGATGGAAGAACAGTTGATATTATGGACCCCTTGGATTTTGTTGCAAAATTTGAAGCCTTTGGTTTTGATGCACAGGAGGTCAAAGGCGATGATGTTATCGCTATTGATTTAGCAATTGAGCGAGCATTTTCGCTTACGGGCAAAGCACATGCTATTATTCTTGATACGATTAAAGGGCAGGGCGTGAAATACTTAGAAGAACTTGTTGATAATCACCATTTACGTCCAACATCAAATGATAATGCGGCAATTACGGAGGCAATAGCAAACCTTGAACAAATTGTAGAAAGAGGTGAACGCGGATGATGAAGAAAGAAACTGTCGAAATGCGGCAGATGTACGCCCAAAAATTAGCGCAATTTGCGCAAAACGATAAAAATATCATTGCGTTAGAAGCTGATTTGATGAGTGCAATTTCGTTGAATAACTTTGCTGCATGCTATCCAGAACAAAGTATCAATTGTGGTATTATGGAGGCACAAATGGTTGGTGTTGCAGCAGGGCACGCACTCCTTGGAAAAAAAGTTTTCATGCACACATTTGGACCCTTTGCTACAAGACGTTGTTATGATCAGCTATTTATTTCACTAGGTTATGCAGACCTCCACGCTGTCATCCTTGGATCTGATGCTGGGGTGAGTGCTGAACACAATGGAGGCACACATATGCCCTTTGAAGATTTAGGTTTGATGCGCCTGATACCTAGTAGTACGGTATTAGAAGCAAGTGACAGTACAATGTTAGGTGAATTATTGGAACATGGATTGGTTGGAGAAAATATTTACTATATCCGAACAATTCGTAAAAATGCCATAAAGTTATATGAATTGGGCGAAAAATTTCCGATTGGGGGATCGAAAATTGTTTGCGATGGCCAAAATGGCGTTGTTTTTGCATCAGGTATCATGGTTGCAACGGCATGCGAGGCAGCAGCAATTTTGAAAAAACGTGGTATTTCCCTCGCTGTTGTGGATTGCTACTCAATTAAGCCAATTGATGAGCAAACAATTATTAGGTATGCTACACAAACAAGAAAGGTGATTACAGCTGAAAATCATAATGTTATTGGTGGACTTGGAAATGCCGTTGGTGATGTCTTACTAGATGCCGAAGTCGCAGTCCAATTCCGGCGAATTGGTGTTAAATCAGCTTTTGGACAGGTTGGAACAATTGACTACCTGAAAGAAGTGTATCAATTAACAGCAGCTGATATTGTGAAGGCATATGAGAGTATGGAATAAGTGAGTGAATTGCTATAAATTAAAGTGATATCTAAAAGTGAGTGAGTAGAATGAGCCCTAGGCGAATCTATTCACTCCCTTTTTGATACGGGGTGGTTTGTCAAAATAAGTATCAGTTAGGCATTTTTTTCTTAGTTATGGTATTGTGTGTTGAGAGATTCAATGTCAGTAATTCCTGACATTGAATCAAATTGTGAGTTACCTTTTTATAAAAAATATGCAGAAAAGTGTTGCCTTCCCACATTGTAATGTGATAAATTTAAAGAGGAAAGAACGGGTGGAAAAGATGAAAAACTCAAGAAAATGGATTCTATTAACCTTACCAATATTGATAACATACGGATGTGATAACAAAGAAGATGTAAAACCTGAAAATGAACTTACTTCAATTATACCTGAATTTGATGAAAGCAGAAATCTAGTTAAAGATAATGAATGGACGTACCAACTAAATACAGAAAAATTTAAAATTAATACGGGTGATTTTGGAAAAAGTGATTCCCAAGGAGAAAATGCTAATACACATCATATCAAAATGCTAATTGAAATAAATAATAAGCAATCAGAGCCACTAGTATTTTCAGATATATATATATTAGATAAATCGGATAATAAAATAACGGTAAGTGAATTTGAAGAAACTAATATTAAATTGACATATAAACAGCAATATGAATTTTTATTCACGACCGAACAATTAGAATCTATAGGAGTTAATAGTAGGATGAAAAAATTTCAACTAGTTTTCGTAATAGATGATAGCAAAGAAATACTGGAAATTCCTTATTCAGTATCGATATCTTGAAAATGAGGGATTAATATGAATGGAGTGTACATTTTTTTTAAGAAAAGTATTTATTTGATTATCCCACTGATATGCTTTAATGTTTTTTCTTTACTTGTAATAAATAATTATGATATGTTTTACAATATTGCTAAAGATGTGAGAGGATTCTATTCCAACGATGAATATATATATTTAATGAATGAGAATAGTTCACCCGACATGCTTTATAATAGAGCTGAAATTGAAGCGATAAATAAAGAGCAGATTAATTTTTTGGTTGAATATAGAGCTAAATTTTATTCGCATCAGTCAGATATTAAAATTTATTGGTCTATGGATCACAGCGGTTTCCCACTCAATGAGAACCCAATGTTTGATGATACGGTACAGCCAAATATCTATCTTGGTAAACTTAAGATGAAAGAAGTACTTAGTACAACAAATCAAGGAAAAAGTGCAGAATTGAGTAATATGAATTTTGACATCAGTAAAGTATTATTTACGGCGGGGCAGATAGCGGGGACATTTGATACGGATGTGATTATTGATGGATACTCATTAACAGAGGAGATGACGAAAAATATTATTGATTCTCTTGACGAATATGCTATTATTATGTGGTCAGATGATGGAGCAATAAAAAAACAAACGGCTGAAAATTTTTCAAAATTATTGTCAGCAAAGTATGTGAAGGGTGAAATGCGATCGGCGATAGAAAAAAAAGTTCTTCCTCCCGAAGCATTTTTGAAAAGATTCACGTCAGAAACATTCATCTTTATCTTGATGGTGATTAATTTTATGATACTAGCTATTGGTTATTGGCTAGAAAAAAATAAGCGGAACATTTTAATATATAAGTTGATGGGAGCAAGTAATCGGTATCTTTATTTTTCAAATTTCCTACAATTATCATTAATGATTATATCAGCAGGGATAATTACGCTGATAATTCAATTTAGCGTTAGCTATTCTGGGAGTGAAATTATGGGCAAAACAAGACCGTTATCATATTTGGTTATAGCAATCATTAATATCATTATCTTATTGATTACTACTTTTTTAAGTGTAAGAAAATCGAAGATAATAAAGCCAAATATGCTGCTGAAGTAGCCAATTTTACTATAGGGAGGAATTTATATGATGGTTTTAGTGGAACAGCTTATTTTCCGTATGTTCAAAAATGGGAAGCGTACTTTTGTACTAATTGGACAAAGCCTCCTCCTGTTAATAGTCATTTTAAATGTTAACATTGATGGCGTATATGCAAAAAAGAAAGTAGAAATGATGAAAACAATGCCAAATTCGCAAGTTTCTCTATATGAAGCAAATTATATGGAAGCATCTGCTGGAAATATTCGCGATAATGAAAAACAAGAACAAATTTTAGCATTTAAAAATTACTTAACCAATAATCAAGTGGAATATACTTCGACGGAGTCTCTCTATGTAAAAATGAAGGATATTAATATTCACGATATTGATATCCAGTATAGCAAAGAAAATGCAGAAAACATGAAAAATAGTGAGTATTTACAAGGAACCGTCATTGACAACATCTCAGCGCTTTCGTTTTTGGATGTGAGTGAAAAAGATATAGATGTTATAGCGATGCATCAAAAAAATGAATATCCTGTTTTTTTAGGCGAAGACTATAAAAAGACTTTTAAAAAAGGGGATAAAATTGACGCTTCTGTTATGAATCAAAGTGGTAAGGAGCTAGAAAAAATTTTAGTCGTTAAAGGATTTATCCCGCAAACAAAGTTTTATCCTATTACAACTAGCGTTGAAACGCAAACACCATTTTTATCAAATTATCTGGTTATGGTTGGTGATGCTGATTTTTTAGATAAAATGCATGAAAAGTTCACCTTTTTTGTAGATGCTGATTTTCGTAATCAGCTAGAAAATAAGCTTGAACATACTAAAAACTTCAATTTATTGAACTTATCTTTAGAAAGTGAGCTATTTGTTCTCCAAATAGAAAACCAATTAACTTATACACAAAGCATGAATATGCTGGTACTTGTCTGTTATTTACTGTTTGTTATTATATATATTTTACAATATAATGATATTGAGAAAAAAGGCAATGTTGTTTACATGCTCTGTGGTGCACCTCCTTTTTTTGTAGCAACACTAATTGGCGTAGAGTTTTTTTTAATAAATGTTTTGGTCTATATATTGTTTGTACTACTTCAATTTTTGGGGTTAGGTAAAAGTGTAGCTGAGATAATAAATATTTGGCTGAGTATTAATGCAGGTTGCCTAGTGCTTCTTTTTTCTATCACTGCAATCCAGATGAAAAAAACGAATTTACTTAATACACTAAGAAATAAGTAGGAAAGGGTGACTATGATGCAAATCATAATGAAAAACATATCCAAAAGCTTTAAAAGCGGGAAAAAAAAGATAGAAGTACTCAAACAGGTTAACTTGAAAGTTGAACAGGGCGACTTCTTGGGAATAATTGGTGTATCGGGGACAGGGAAAACAACTTTATTAAATATAATTTCTTGCCTTGAGTCTCCAACCGAGGGGATGTACCTGTACAATTCAAGTGAAATCAATCAATTGAAACAAAGTGAAAAAGAAAAATTCCGCAAAAAGAATTTTAGTTATATTTTGCAAAGTGACAGTTTAATCACTGATTTAACCGTAAGTGAAAATATTGCTTTACCGTTAAAATTCAGAAAACATAGTCGAAGAATCATTCAAGAAAAGATACATGCAGTATTATTAGAATTAGATATGCTAGATAAAAAAGATGAATATATAAAGAATTTATCGGGTGGTCAAATACAACGGGTCGCTATTGCAAGAGCAATTGTCCAGGATGCCGAAGTCATTCTAGCAGATGAGCCTACTGGCTCACTAGATAAGCAAAATAGTATAATCGTAATGGACATTTTGAAAAAAGTTAATGAAGAAAAAAAGGTGACAATTATTTTAGTAACACATGATTTAAGTTTACTTAGTTATTGTAATAAAATATATGAGCTGGAGGAAAAGTAATGAATATTTTTGATCAGGTACGTATCTATTTAATAAGAGAAAAGAAAAAAAACATAATCCTTTTTTTTATCATGTTTTTCTTATGTAATACCATTGCTGTATCACTTCTAATACGGAATGCAAATAACCAGGTAATTGAAAAAATTCAGAATTCATTAAATACCCAAGTGACTATAGAAATAAGTCAAAAATTAGCAGAGAAAGAAAAAATAGCTTCTGAGGATGCTGTGCAATTAACTAGTGAAGTATTAGAACAAATTGGTAAGCATCCAATGGTTAGCTATTTTGATTACAATCAGTACACTACTGTTAATCCAGGAGGCGAAATAAAAGTATATAGATATGAACAGACAGGTGAATCTGGAGATGATAGTAAATCAATTTTCAATATGAAAGGGATACACAATAATAACGTGTTAGATGTCCAAACAAAAGCAATAAAACTCACTGAAGGGCGAGTATTTACAGAACAAGAAGTTAAAAATAGTAATCCAGTGGTGCTGATTTCCAAGGAAGTTGCAAATCTTAATAATTTGATTGTCGGGGATAATCTAGTTGTAAAAAACAACATTTATGATGTTAGCGCTCAAAAGGATGAAAATGATAGAAGAACTGATGCACTACCTATATTTCTTTTTGGTACAGTAAGTAATTTAGAAATAATTGGTATCTATGAATCAAATAAAATTGAAAGTGTGGATGAAAGAGCAGATTCAATTGATGCAAAAAAGCCAAAAGAGGATGAAGATGTACGGATAGGGAAAGAGCGTGAATACTATTTGAATCATATTTATGTTCCTAATGGAATAGTAAATGAGATACTTGAGTTTAAGGAAAAAAGTAGAGACGATGCTGACAAATACGTTGCTAGGTATGACAATATCTATTATTTAGCGAATACGGATGATTTAGAAACATTTAAACAAGATATCACAGAATCACTGCCTGTTTACTACAAAGTCTACACAGCAGAGGACATGTATGCTAACATCTCGTCCTCAATTAGTTCTACTGAGAGTTTTAGTTATATAATTTTTACCACATCACTACTTTTTTCAACAATTATCTTAATATTTGTTTGTGGGTATTTTATTCGTAATAGATCAAATGAGATGGCAATATATCTTTCTCTAGGAATGAAAAAATTTAGGATACTTATCCGTATTTTATTAGAAGTATCTTGCATTGCAGCTGTTGTGATAATATTTACGGTTTCTTCCAGTTTCTTCATTGCAGAAAAAATTTCAAATGTTTTTATAATAAATCAGTTAGAGCAGGACCTGTCTAACAGAGGAGGAGCAGGAAGTGAAGTTATAATAACAAGATCATTTGATAACAGTAATATAAATTTAACAGTAGAGGATGATTATCTTGTTGAAATTGATTGGTTATTTATTGTTACTTTGAGTACTTCATATCTTGTTGTTGTATTAATAGGAACTACTTTATCTTGCTATCAAATTATAAGATTAAAGCCAAAAGATGTTTTCTTATCGTGATTTATAGAAAATACGTGCTAGACTAATTAGGACAGAAAAAATAACGATGTTTTCTTAAAAGGTGGTATAATATAACCGACGCAAAAATAAGCAAAAGCATCAATAAAATGAAACAGCACAGCAATGGATACCAAAACATGGACCAGGAGACTAGATAATAAACAGCCGTCTGCGGGAAAATTTCGCATACAGTTCTGTGAGGGGTTAAAAGACTTGCTCTCACGCAGAAAAAGAACCAGTAAAGAGAGAGAGGAAGTCGAGTTAGTCTACTTGACGAAAAAAATGTTAGAGTTAAAAAATATAGTTAAAAAATTCGGTGCAGCCCAATCAGAGGTTGTTGCGCTCAATGATGTTTCAGTAAAAATAGAGAAAGGCGATTTTGCCGTCCTATTAGGAGCATCGGGTTCAGGAAAATCAACCCTCCTAAATGTTATGGGAATGATTGAAAACATCGATTCGGGACAAATCACATTTAATAATATAGCAATCGAGAATTTAAGTGAAAAACAAAAAACAAAATTCCGCCGTGAAAACATCGGCTTCATTTTTCAACAATACCATCTCCTACCAGATTTAACAATAAAAGAGAATATCGAAGTAGGACTCTATTTAAGAAATGAAAAAGCAGATGTTAATCAATTATTAAAAAGTGTTGACCTTGAAGATAAAAAAGACATGTACCCATATCAACTTTCAGGAGGACAGCAACAACGAATTGCAATTGCAAGAGGGATTGCCAAAAAGCCAAAAATATTATTTTGTGATGAGCCTACAGGAGCACTAGATGAAAAAACAGGTAAATTAATACTAAACCTATTGCAAAAATTAAACCAAGAATTAGGAATGACAATTGTAATGGTCACACATAACCCTGGCGTTTGGGTCATGGCAAATAAAATAATCAAAATGAATAGTGGAAATATCATCGAAATAGCAGAAAACAAAATGATTCTAAGTGCGGAAGAGGTGTCATGGGGATGATAAGCTTACTAAAAAACAACTTAAGGAGAATCAGGAAAAGCTGGGTGAAAAATCTGGGCATGACAGTGCTTGTTTTCGTTGCCATAGGTATATTGTCAACAATGACCAACACCTTTACCCCTCTAGAACAAAGCTATAAAGATTATTATAAAAGTGCAAACCAGGAAGACCTAAGATTTGTATTGAACACAAACGAACACGAAACCAAAATTGAAAAATACATGAAGGAAAATGGCGTGGAAAGCCCCCTTAGTGCAGCAGACCTTGAATTGATGTACGCAAATCATATTGCAAAATCATTAGAACTATCAATTGAACATAAAGAAATCAAGGAATTCCAAACCAAAGAGGCGGATACTATTTTCAAATATATCTTTACAACAAAAGGAGAAGTCATAAATACCCCTAAAATAGTTGAAGGACGATTACCAGAAAAAAAGGGCGAAATAAGTGTAAACAAATCAATGCTCTATGTATTGAATAAAGCAATTTTAGATCAAATAGATATCAGGGGTGAAATATACACAATTGTTGGAACATACATGCAACCTGATTATGTGATATTAAATGATATAAATGAAGCAGGAACAGTCAAGCTGGAAAACCATTTTCTGATATTAACAACAGAGCAAGATTTTAAGGAAATACAAGGCGACACAATATCATTCTATGCCGCCAAGCAAAGCAAAGCAAAAACAGCTGAACAGCTCCAACAGTGGGAAACAAAACTTGAAAATGATGATCGTATCAATGTTTTATTAGCAAAAGATAATCCAAAGATAAACACATTACAACAAAAAATTGAAGCCAATAATTTTCTCGGATTATACTTTGGTGTAATTATTACGGGAATAGCAATGATTGCTCTTATTTTTATGCTCAAAAGAGAAGTCAGAAGTCAATTAAAAATATTAGGGGTATTTAAAGCAAATGGCTACAATCTTGTAGAACTAATGACACCATATTTAATCTACCCGATCATTATTGGAGGCGTGGGGAGTATAATTGGCTATCTATTTGGATACATGTATGCGGGTATCCTCCGCCAGCCGTTTATGTACTTATTTAATGTTCCCACCCAAAATATTATCTTTCCACTGGCTACAATGCTTGGAATCACAGTTATCTTAACCGGAATAGTAGCAAGCATTTTAGCCATAACAATACTGCAAATTATTCGAAAAAAAACATCATCTATCCTCCAAAATACACCAGAAGTGAAAAAAAGTGGACTATTGAAAAAATTGACTTCAAAAATCAATGTGTCAAATATATTCATGCAACTAAATATAAGCTTTCTGATAGGTCAAATAAAGAAAATCAGTGCAATAATTATTGCAGCAGCAATCACATCAATTCTCTTGTTCCTCGCAGTAGTCCAATTTAATCTTGTATCTGATACGCAGAAATCGCTGGAAACCCAAATGGATTACAAGTATGCCGTATTATATAATCAAGCACAAAATATCAAAGAAGAACCCGAGATAAGTGGGCAAAGGAGTGCACAAGCACAAGTTAAATTTTATATTGATAAAACAGGATTAGGCTTTGTTGATACGGGAGAAAAAGTATCATTAAACGCATTAGAACTAGGTGGAAGCCAATACATCAATCTCCTAGATGAAAATAAAATTTCCGTTATCGATAAAATAAAAGATAATAATGTTGTAGTAAGCTCGTATTTTAAACAATTATATGATATCAAAGTTGGTAGTAATATTAAAGTGGAGTTTAATAATCAGGAAATTACATTACGCGTTGCGGGAATCGTTTCAGATGCAGCAACAAAAACAATTTATGGTGATTTAACAAGTGACTTCTTCAAAAAAATCACAAGTGAATCATACACAACAACCTATACAAACAGCAAACCTGCTGAAAATAAAAATAAATATGTAATAATTGATGTATCAGAATATATTGAAAACAGCTCTGAGATGGCAAGGCAATTGCAAAATGGAAGTTTAAGTATCGGAGTAGCTGCCATAATAATTGCATTTGTAATCTTTGGATTAGTATTTGCCGTGTCCTTTGAAGAAAATAAAGGAACAATAGCACTACTCAAACTAATGGGCTACACAAAACGCGAAATCAATCACTTACTCATCTTTAATTTTGGGTACGCCACAGTGATAGGAACACTAGTAGTAGCACTTAATATCAACACATTACTAAAACAAGTAGAAAAACAAATAGTTCAATCAATTAAGCTCCCCGCCCTCATTGAAGTAACCAATTACCAACAGCTGTTCGTAATTGGAATAGTAGTCTGTATTTATATCATCTCATTGCTCACAATTCAAAAACGCATGAACAAGATAGATGTCAAAAAAGAAATGTTTGAAGAATAATTGTCTCCTTCCTCAAAATGGAGGGTGATAATAGAAAATGTGGCAATGAACTACAATGTAAGGTGCACAAAAAAGCAAATAATAATTAAAAATATCCTAGCTAATTCAGCTAGGATATGTTATTATAAATAAAGGAAATCCCCGTTAAAACTTTTTTACGACTTGAAGGTATGGTCGCCGACAAGAGTAATTAGTCGTTTTAACGGAGATTTCCTTTTTTTTGTAGCTAAAATTAAGTGAAATTAAAGTGTAATCATGTATAAAATTGAAATTGCTGCAATTATGTGCATCGTTAGAGGTAACTCCTTATGGCGGCGCGCAACAAGCATTAACACTTCATATGAGACAAATCCCATTGTTAAGCCAAGAGCAATTGAGCCAGTTAAGGGCATCATAACAATTGTAATAAAAGCGGGGATTATTTCTTCAAAGGAAGTATGCCAGTCAATTGTGATAACGTTTTTCATCATGAATACACCAATAATAAAGAGTGCTGGGGTTGTCACAGCACTTGTAACGAGCGTTAGAAGGGGATAGAAGAACAGCGAGAGTAAAAATAAAATAGCCGTTACAACAACCATTAATCCTGTACGGGCACCAATAATAACACCCGAAACAGATTCAATGTAGGTTGATAAACTCGAAGTTCCAAGCAGACTTCCAACAGTTGATCCCAGCGCATCAGCAAAGAAGACCTTACTTGAGTCCTCAAGGCCACCATCTTTAAACTCGGGTATTTGCGAAGTAGCAGCCGAAAGTGTTGTTGCCGTTCCAAAGAAATCCAGAAAAAGGAAAGTGCAGACAACTAAAATAGCGGGTAAATTAAGCAGGTTTGGCAAGGCAACAACGGATGTAAATAGGGTATTATCAACCATTGACATAATTGGTTCAACCGGTAGGGTAAAAGGGAGGCCCGCGGGTAATTGCGGGAGGGTATTAAAGTACTCAGATCCAATAGTAAATAAACCAGCAGTTGCCCCATAACGAATTATTAGCCCCGTCAAAGCAGCGCAAACCATCCCAAAGAAAACGGCATACTGACTTTTGCGGACTAAGAAAATGCCCGCTGTTAAAATACCAACAACGGCAATAATTACATTAGGATTGGAAAAGCCACCAAATGTGATAAAAAGTGAAGAACTTGGAACAATTATCCCTGAATTCTTCATCCCCACAAAAGCAATGAAAATCCCTAAGCCCACAGTTCCGGCCTGTTTAACCGCATGAGGGATTGCGCTAATAATTTGTGCCCGCAGTCCCATAAGCGAAATGAGGGAGAAAATTAGCGAAGCGACTAAAACAGCAGCGAGTGCTGTTTGCCAAGACAAGCCCATCCCTAACACAACACTATAAGCAAAAAAAGCATTCATTGACATACAAGGAGCAATCCCCAAAGGAAATTTTGAATAAATCCCCATAATCAGCATAGCAATTGCGGAAGAAATAATTGTTGCTGCAAAAACAGCCGATTGCGGCATTCCCGCCTGAGCAAGAATAATTGGATTAACAAAAATAACATAAGCCATCGCAAAATAAGCAGTTACCCCTCCCATAATTTCAATGTTAAAACTTGATTTTTTGGCGGTTATCCCAAAATATTTGTCGATTTTTTCGAGCATTGTAAAAACCCTTTCTTTTTTAAAATTATAAAAAAATGCCATGTTAAATGGCAAAAGGGTCATCACTAAAAAAAACAGTAAATGCCTTAATTAAATGAATCAACTTTGCCATAGTTTATACCTTTACGGGGTACAAGTAGAAACGCGAGGACCATATTACCAAGCATATATGAGCAAGTTTTTATTAATATAATCGTAACATGTTATCATCAATCTGTCAAATAGTAACATTGTAATAAGTTAAATATCACTTCAAATAAAGATGTGCCGCCTTTTTTTCAACAAAAAGAGCGAAAGCAAAAAGAGCGTAAACAGTGGCATTGATTAGGTTAGATATGCTATAATGTGAAGTATAGAAAAGAGGGGTTAAAGATGAAAAATAAAATATGGAGTATCTTAACAGCATTAATTTATTTTGGTTTAGCAGGGGTTGTGCTTAATGCACCACTGTTAACTATTTTAGTGTTAATTTATGTTATTGGAACAAGTTTCTTAATTGGGGGATTATTACTGTTCTTTGAAACATTTTCGCTACCAAAGGGGACGCAGGGGAAATCGTTTTTATTTGTTGAAGGACTTTTATTAGCGCTTGTGGGGGTGTCATTTCTTGTTGGAAACAACTTAGTTGATGCAGCAAGCTTAATTTATATGATGCTTTCGTGGTTTATCGTGTCCGCAATTGTCCAAATTATTACGGCAATTAAGAGCAAAACAGCATGGTCGATTATCGTTATTATCTTAAACATTATGATTATTGTTTTTAGTGTAATGGCGATGTTTGACCCATTAGTTGCTGCGGGAATATTTATCTGGACAATTAGTTTTCAATTTATCTTCATGGGAATTGCCAAAATATTGTCAATCTTTGTGAGTCCAACCAAACCAGAACAAAATCCACCCGTTGCCTAGTATAAAAGGGCTAAAATTCAGTTCGACTGAATTTAGCCCTTTTTTGTTATATTTTTATAAGCAACCCCTGTATAGAGCAAGTCAACAATACTCATACAAGCAATACGACCAGAAATCGATGAATGGGAAAAATCACTTTCCGTGCCCCCAATTTCAATGACAAAATCAGCAATTTGCGCGAGCGAACTATTTTTTTTATTAGTAATTGCAACGGTTGTTGCCTTCTTAGCTAAAGCACTTTGGCAATAGCCTTTCATCCCCGGCCCCGCTCCCGAGACCGAAAAGAAGATAGCAAGATCATGTTTAGTGAGATTCAAAGCATCTTCATTTTGATCACTAGGATCAGTAAAAGCTGTCGTAAATTTGCCCAAGCGGAGAAATTTATACTGGCAGTCCCGCGCAACCAATTGTGAAAAAATACTGCCGAAAATAGCAATATGATTAGCCTTGGTAATAGCCGTAATAACTTTTTCAATTATCACCATATCTAAGCTGTTATAGGTTGCTTGCATTGCATGGATACTTAGGGGGAATGTTTTTGCAGCAATTAATTGACTATTTACACTAATGGCACTAATTTCTGCTGCAGTGAAACTTACTTCATCAATATTCTGCTGATTTGCCTGTTGAATTGCTTGCTTTAGTTCAATAAAACTTGAGAGTGAAACTTTCTTACAAAAGCGGCTAATTGTGGCAGGGCTTGTAAAACATAAATAAGCAAGCTCTTCAATGCCCATTGTTGGAACACGGTTGCTATTTTCTAATATTGTTTTAGCAATATGATAGTAAATATCATTGCTATTACGTCGCATATCCATTAAGACAATAAGCCTTGTCATTATATCCAAAATAAAACAGCTCCTTCTAAAAATGATACCCTCATTATAACATGAAATTTAGCGTTATGGGAAATAATATAAGGGTTGTCTATTTATTGATTTGGCGGTGAAACTAGCCTTGAAGCGAGCAATTTTACTTCTTGACTTAACAATTTAAACGATATAGGATATAATATAAGGATAACTAAATAAAAGTATGGGGGAAATAAAAATGGAGCGTTTGAAAGTTTTAGCGTTAACAAAACTAATATTTCGACCACATAGCATTATGGAGCCAATTCAGCACCTCCGGCAATTTTATGAGAAGTATGATTATGATTATAAAATTGTAGGGATGACGGCTTTTGTGCCCGTGGAGTTATATTCGTCTTTGGGGTATACATTAAAGGGGAAATGGTATCAAAAGCCCGAAAACAACAAATTAATAATCTTGGTTCATGGATACTCGGGAATTGCCCGTGAAATGGAATTAATTATGCCATATTTCTGGGCAAAAGGCTTTGATGTTGTAACGTATGGGATTTACGCCTATGGTCAGAAAAAGGCGTTGGTGACATTTGGTGTCCATGAAAGTTTAGATTTGGTGAAGCTGTATAACGGAATTATACAACATAAAAAGTATGAAACAATTGGCTTGTATGGACATTCCCTCGGGGCAAACACCGTATTACGCGCAGCAATGGAAGTTAAGCAAACACCAGATTTTGTGATTGCAAATGCCCCATTTAATCGCTTAGATGAAACCCTAGCCTCGCACTTGAGCCACTGGCAGAAACAGCGAAGTGATGATAAAACAAGGCTACAACTAGCCCGTGAAATTATCAAAATGGCAAAACGGACATGGGGTGAAAAGCTATTTCCAACCGAAATGATGACAATAACAGCAAAACTAACAATGCCCGTCTTATATTTACATGGTGGAAAAGATAAAATGAACCCACCATATATGTCAGAACAACTAGCAAGCTGTACCCCCGTTGCTCAACGCGTCATCTTAGAGCAAGCCAATCACCTCAATACATTTATTGTAACTAAAGAAGAAATAATTACCGCAATAACAAATTTTCTTAACGCTAAAAATTTATAAAAGGGGATGGTTTTAGATGATCAGAAGTAAAGGGGCAAGAGCTGTACTTGGGACTTATGTTGGTATAATTGGTAATTTAGTTGCTATTGGTTTTGGTGTGTTTTTGATACTTAGGCCGATTATTTCATTAGAAGTGGTTCGGTATGGATTGGGGGCATATTTATTTATTATGGCGCTAGGTATTATTGTTGATACCCTGATTCATCATAAGGCCAAAAATAAGCATCGCTTGATTAAATTTATTGGTTACTGTTTTTTATTATTTGTCGTTTTGTTTAGTACAATAATCCTTAAAACATCAATTGAGGGGCTGATCCTCTTCATTTTGCTAATTGATGCGCTATTAAAAGTCGTTTCAGCACTGCAAAATAAAGGTGAAAGGCAGCCATATTGGTACGTTCCCATAATTTTAGGGCTTATTTCATTTATTATCATCATTATTATTATTATTTCATCAACGGGAACACTACTTGTGACAAGGTCAGTAGGCGTATTTGTTATTAGTGAGTCAATACTAGATATATTTGACATGGTTTTTAGAGGGCAAAATATTGAGCAAACAAGAAAAAGATGGACAATAAATATCCTCTACCTCCGAACAAGTCTAATGTCAAAGTCTGGACTTCCGGCACAGTGGATGAAGAATTTCAAAAATCAATTAGCCGTCGATAATAATTTAGAAAAGTATCTGCAAGCAGAAAAAGTCGTTAAAAAGTTACCAACAGAAGCAAAAAACATAATTAAAATCCATATTCATAGTTGGAATGGCGATGTTGTCACAATGCAAGGTCACTGTGATGCTGAATTTGAGGGCCACTGCTTTTCCTACGGTAATTATAACGTAACCTCGCATAAGCTAGGTGGCTTTTGGAGTGATGGTATCTTAGTTATTGCGAAGACAAAACCATATATTGAATACTGCTTAGTAGCGGAAAAAAAGATATTAATTGAATATACATTACAAATAACCGATAAACAACTGCTTAAACTAAGGGAATTTACAAAGAAAATGCGTCAGAATACAAAACCGTGGAAGCCACAAAAAAGCACAACAGATCCAGAACAGAAAAATGCGGCATTAGAAATGGCAGAACAATTTAATGCCCAGTTTTTTACATTTAACGCCAACCGCTTCAAATATTATTTTGCCTTAAATACGAACTGTGTTCGCTTTGTTGAGCAGATATTAGATGCAATCGGCATTGAAGATCCCAAAATAAATGGCGTAATTACCCCTGGAGACTATATCTCCTTCTTTGAAAAAAAACTAGCAGATCCCAATGATTACGAAGTAATTGGCCGTGAAGTATTAGTCGATAAAACAAAACAAAATGAGGAAAAGTAATGAAAAATAGAAAAAAACAACGAAAACAGAAAAAGCAAAAAAAACTAATTGTCAGCTTAATAGTGGTAATGATAATTTTATTGGTGCTCAATTTATTTTTTTTAGGGAGGGTAATAGGGACTAGTCAAGAGGTGCTTAGACCAGAAATATCAGAACCCGTAAGTGAAACAACAAGTCCAAGTGCCGAAATACCAAAGCAAGTGGAGCTAACAGCAGCAAAGAAGCAAAAACTGCTAAACTACACCAAGAGCTTCCAAACCCTAAGTAGGCGTGATATCTCCGGCTATGGTGATGAAAATCAAAGTGAAATTAATGCGCTAAAGCAAGAAATAAATGATTTACTTGTTAATAATAAAACCACAGAACTAGAAAAAAAGCTAAATAAACTTGCCTATAGTTTAGATAAACCTGATATAATAGGGGGAGACGGTGATCTCTACTATTTGTTGGGGGTATTGCTTGTTAATAAACAATACTGCTTGCCGGCAAATTTTCGTCCGGGTGAAAGTGCCCTTGCTCGAGAAGCTTTCAACCAGATGGCTGTTGCTGCCAAACAGGAGAATATCAATTTATATGATTTCAGCACATACCGAAATTATGACACCCAAAAAAAATTATATGATCGCTACGTGGCGACAGATGGGCAAGAAAATGCGGACCGCTATAGCGCTAAACCCGGTTGTAGTGAGCATCAAACGGGGCTTGTATTTGACATTGGCGGAGACAATAAAGCGCTTTGGGCCGAGACAACATTTGATGAGACAAAAGAAGCAATTTGGCTTGCTAATAATGCTTATCGCTACGGCTATATTCTTAGGTATCCACAAGGTGGCGAAAAGATAACAGGCTACATGCACGAATCTTGGCACTATCGCTATATTGGGGAGCTCTCAGAAGAATTTCAGAAAAGCGGAATTAAGACACTAGAAGAATTTCTTCAAACCTAAAACAAAGAAAGGCTGGGATATTATGACTACTAGTATCGAAAAATTAACGAAAATTATGCTGGTTATTGGGTTAATTGTTACAAGCTTATTTGCTAGTAGCGGAGGGAAACTTGGTGCTCAACCATATAATGAGTTTTCCGTTTCGCCCAAAATACCAAATAATCAAAAAGATGTGAGCAAAGCATATTTTGATATTGTCCTTAGCCCGCTCCAAGAACAAACATTAGAATTAGTAATTAATAATTCAGGGGACCAAGTAATGCAAGCAAAAGTTGAAGTTTTTGATGCAACGACGGGTGACAACGGAACGCTAGTCTATACAGAACAAAAGGGAAAAGACGAAAGTTTACAAAATCCGCTAACAGAACTTTCGGTGGTTGAAACCCCAATGTTAGAAATTGCAGCGAGGTCATCACAGATTGCTAAAATCAAGATTACCATGCCTCAAAAAGGGTACAATGGTGATCGACTAGCGGGCATTGTTGTCAAGGCACAGACCCTAACAAATAAAGAAGTTGCAAAAGAGGGGCAAGGTGTCAGTATTGGTAATGAAATAGAGTATGTGGTCGGGTTAAAAGTTAGTCAAGTAGATAATAAAGTAACAACAAATTTAAATTATCGGGGAACAAAAGCAAAGCTTAAAGATTATAAAACAAGTCTTGGAGCAAATATTCAAAATGACCAAGCAATAATTATGAAGGGAGCTAAAATCACGGGCACAATTTACGAGAAAAATGGGACAAAAAGCTTAGCAACAGCCGATTTGACAAATGTTGATATCGCTCCTAATTCGAATTTTGATGTAATCTATGACTGGGATAATAAAGCAATAAAACAGGGTGACTATCGTATTTCGATGAGGGCTGAGTATTTAGACAAAGTTTGGGAATGGAATGAAAGTTTTAGAATAGATGAAGCTGCAAACGAAGTTAATGAAAGTGCCTTTGAGTTAAAGCAGGGGCTGCCAATGTGGCTGCTAATTATAATTATTAGCGCTAGTGTATTGATTGTAATCATAATATTTTGGCTGATAATCTTCTTTAAAAAGCGAAAAAAAGAAGCCGAAGTAGAATAAGTTTTTAGTTGAAAATCACTGTGAAAGTGATTTTTTTTTGCCATTAGTGATTATTGTAGTTGCATCAAGATAATCTTTGTTATAAAAAAGAGGAGTAGTTTTTAGTTGAACATGATTAGGAAATTAACATTTTTTTCAAAAAAACAACAAATGTGTAATTTGTTGTAAGCATTTATCATATCTATGTATATAAATTGAAAAATAAAAAGTGGGGTGCTATACTTTATAGTATACAGAAGAAGAGAAAATTCACCCTAAAATGCAAAGAATTTTCTAAAAAAATGAAAGGAAGAAGAAAAGATGAAAACAATGAAGCAAATGGTGGTAGTGGTGGTTGTCTTGGCAAGTGGCTTAGTACCACGAGCGGGTTTTTTGGCAGCGGGTGATCAATTGTCAGATGTGAGTGTCAGTTTTACTGCAGATACTTCGGTGACTAGACCTCTTGATCCAACTGATCCTAATACGGGGGGGTTAGGTGGAACTAATATGCCGGGGCCATTGAGTATTGACCATGTACCCGTGTTAGAATTTGGTGCAAACGCGATAACAGGAAAAGTGGAAACATACGGTACAACAAATAAAACACCGTATATTCAAATTACAGATAAACGAGGAAGCGGTGCCGGTTGGAACGTTAAGGCGAAATTAAGTAATATTGAAAATACGGTAGCAAATAAGAGATTACCAGCAAGTATGAGGTTTAAGGGGAATACAGCGGTTACGCAAACCCATAACGATAATACCTCTCCGATCACACGGGGATTTACTTTAACTGCTGGGGGAGATGTTCAGGATGTTGTTTCGGCTGCTGCAAATGCCGGAATGGGTACATGGTTAAATAGATGGATGATTCCTAATGTTGCAAATGATACCAATGAAAACGTGGAACTAGTTGTCAACACGGCTAAAGCATTGGCAATAGCGTATGAGGGTAAAATCACATGGACATTAGCAGTTACTCCTTAGTTTGATTTGGGTATCAGAAAAGAGCAATTGCTCTTTTTTTATTGTGAATGATTAGAAAATAAGCTATAATTAAGTCAAGATAAAGGGGTGGAAGAATGAGTAAAACATTATATCTAGATAATGGTGAAGGTGGTTTATTTTTGTTGCGAGTTTGGAGTGTGGATGCGCCTTTGGGCTGTGTGCAAATTGTTCATGGAATGGGAGAGCATTCGGGACGATATGAGGCTTTTGCTCGATTTTTGAATTATCACAATATTTACGTTGTGGCAAC
Organism: Culicoidibacterales bacterium; assembly: GCA_051652245.1. GTDB lineage: Bacteria > Bacillota_I > Bacilli_A > Culicoidibacterales > Culicoidibacteraceae > BHER01. The sequence continues at coordinate 30,502 of JBOFTV010000047.1, forward strand.
TGATCATCGTGGACATGGTCAAACAGCTAAAGATGTGACAGAAATTGGTTACATTGGTGAAGCTGGCTTTGAGAAGATGGTTGCGGATGAATATTTGGCATTGCTGTACACACGAAGTCAAGTTAACGATGTGCCTTATATTGTTTTAGGTCATAGTATGGGGTCATTTATAGCCCAAAATTTCATTGAAAAATATAGTCACAAGATTGATGGCTGTATTTTAAGTGGCAGTAATGGGTTGGATCCATTGGTAAAACTAGGGGGAAAACTTGCTCAAATCTGGGAGTGGTTTAATCAGGATAAACGTTCCAAATTGTTAGCGAAAATTTTGACGGGAAATTTTAATGCAAAAACAGAAAAAAGAACAGCATTCGATTGGTTAGCGGTTGATAAAACAGTCGTGGATGAGTACATCGAAGACAAGTTTTGTGGTGCTATTTTCCCACCAAGTTTTTATAGGCAACTCATGGCATTTCTTGTTGAAATTGCTGAACGGGAACAGCGATTGAAAATTCGTAAAGAGCTGCCAATTTTCATTGCTGGGGGAAGCTGTGATCCGGTAGGATTATATGGCAAGGGACTTGATAAATTAGGGCAGCAGTATCAAGAAGTGGGGCTAACTAATATTGCGGTTAAGATGTATACTAAAAGTCGTCATGAAATTTTAAATGATATTGAAAAACGGGAGGTATATGCTGATATTATTAGCTGGTTGCGGCATTTAGGTATGAAATAATAAAGCAAAGGAAGTTGTAAGAGGCTGTACACTACTTTATTGCGCGGGAGGACAGGGAATATTTTAATATGGATATATTGTTTTTTTGATAGTAAATATATATGAATTCACATCATTAAAAAAACGATGTTAGAGTAAGGTGATTTGATTGCTATCGTACTTTTTTGATGATATAATTTATGCATAATATTATTGTATTTATTTATAGAAAAGGTGGTGTTAGTTATGGAATATATTTTGAAAATATTTTTACTCTTAGCCTTGCTTTCAGCACCTCTATCGAGTGTTCCTCCTCTAGTAGCAACCAGTGCTAATCAAGTAGAGAGTAGCCCCAAACAGAGCATTTCTTCTGAGACAATAGTAAAAGATCGGGGGGCCAAAGAAGGGCAAATAGAACGATATGTGCTTAGTTCCAATGAAGTGATTGTGAGAACGTTTAGGGAGTTGAAAAGAGAATTAGAGACTGAAAATAATGGAAAAAATGTGTTTTACTTGGGAGCAGATATCATGCTAGAATCCGGAATAGTTGTCCCCTCGTCAAAAGTAAATATTGTAATTGACGGCGTTGATCCTGATACACTGCAACAACACGTATTGAGGACAAACACTGGGCAAAGTGAAGGAGATGTCATCCAAATAGGAGGGGTGAGGACGAGTAAAATAACGCTGCAAAAGATGAATTTAGTTGGCCGGGCACAATTTGGAATTGTTTTAGTAAAAGATACTATTGCTGGAATAGAAGTTATTTTTAGTGATGTGATGTATGAGGGAAGGCGGCTAGCTACTAATCCACATGGAACAATAAAGATAATAAATTCAGAAATGCTAAGTTCACTAGGACCACAAGAAGAACTTGGAAAAGTTCGTAATTTGATTTTTGAGGGGCGCGTTATCTTAAACCACCCTGTTGATAAAACAGCATTTTTATTTACGGGAGTCAACCCTAGTATTGATATAAAAGAAAATGCGGTTGTCGAAATTACGGCAAAAGAGTCGTTTAACGAAGGAATAGCAATGCCTAAATATACCCAGGGGAAAGGGAGCAGGGTTAGAATAACAAGAACCGCAGATGTTGCTAAGGTTTTCCTAATTACAGCGGGTGACTTTAGGATGGAACAAGGGGCAGAAATTCGCATCATTCAAACGATGAATTCACGGGGAACGATTATTCAGAATAGTACGCAATCATCGCGATTAATTATGAATGGTGCAAAAATTATTGTTGAAAATAGTGCGACTAAATTGGGAAGCTACCTCTCATTTAGACAAATTCTAATGACTAATTCAGAAATAAACATCGCAATTAGGGGAGTGGTAAGTGCAATTACCATAAATGTGAGTGGGAGTGCGACTTTGACTGACAGTAAACTAAATATAACAGCCACGGAAAATGTTACTACAGATTTGGGTGTTGTTGTTATTGCAGGGAAATTAATGTTGACGAGGTCAGAAGTAAATACGATTATTCAAAAAAAAGTTGTAAACCAAGTATTAAATCTTGGAGAAGTTGCCTTGATAGCATCAGAGATTCTTGTCTCTGCACGAGAGGGGATGACAGGTACGTCGAGAAAAGAAGCAGTGATAATGAAAATACCATCATTTGCGAGTTCAAACCTGATTATTGAAATGGGGGGAGAAAGCGGGGTGCTATATCGTGTTGATGGAGAACTGGTTATCCAAGACGAATCAAAAATAGTTTTGAACGCTGTAAAATCAAAGACAGGGTTATTTATTGGAAATAGAGGTCTATCTATCAGTGGTGGTGGGACGTTTATTGCGGAGACAAGAGAGTCTGATACAGCAGAACAGCTAATTAAAGCGGCTGGAACAGTTCAATTTAGAGATAATGCAATTGTCCACTTGATTAATCGAAAAGGGAGAAATAAAGGGCTTGTTTCAGTTAGTGGCTTAAATTCGGAGTTTATAATAGTCAATCCAAAACAAGTCATCTTGTTTGCTCCAACATTAGAGGGGAAATTGATTTATAGTGACCAAAACTTGATTTTGAATTTTACAGCTGAGCAAATAAATCAGTGGGAAGAGGCAAGCACATTTGAACAAACAGGTACGCTAATGAGGATACCAGAGTATGAATACACAAAAAAAAGGGACTTGGACATGATAATTATGGTATTGAGCAGAGCAGGTGATGCGGGGGTTTCAGAAGTAGTAGGGACAAATTTTGAGCCCGAGGATGGTGACTCTCCGGAAAGAGATTTTTCAATTCACCGTGATCGAACAAAAGTGCTTTCACTTGGACGCCTAGACAACACTGTAACACGACCAAGATATGATGATGTTACAGTAGTTGGTCAAACCGATGCGCAGGCAAATATTTGGTATCAATATTATAGTGAAGACACGCTTTACACTAGCACAGGTGTAGCCGGTCAAACGGGTAGCTATACTCTCCCAATTAGGAGAGTAGATGACAGAAGAAGTGAGATGAGAACAAATATTCCTTATTTATATGATACAAAAGTCATAACCCCCGAAAGGCTACCTGGAGAATTAAAATTATTAGAAGTACCCAAAACAATGACTTTTGGTACGCAATTAATTCCAACAAAGCAAACTGATCTGCCACGAATCGAGAAAGTATGGGCTATGAAAATAGAGGATACCCGAGATCGACGATCAAATTGGAAACTTTTTGCAACAAAAAAGACAGATTTAATACCTAGTGATAACACAAAACCAGCAATAAAGAATCCGTTCTCCTTTGTTGATGGCAACGGGGACAAACATATTTTGGGAGTAACGGCAGTAGAAATCAGGACAACTAAAAATGGACCAACACTTTCAACAATTAGCTGGGCAGAAACTGAAGGCGTATTATTAACGATTAATCCGGGGAATGTTTATAGTAATATTGAATATACAGGAACAATCCAATGGAGTGTTCAAGATGCACCGTAGTTAGTAGAAAGGTTACCTTGGTTTAAACCAAACTGAAAAAGCGACAAATTTACTAAAAAAAGCTAATCCGGTAAATAGAGCAAGTTAACCGAATATAAAAAAAGTCTGCAGAATATGGAGAAATAGTAGGGGAAATGTTGTTTTTTTGCTATAATTAGAATTAAATATAGTAAAAAAATAAAAAAAAGAGAAATAAGGGGCAGAAAAATGAAGAAAACGATAACCTGCATCTGTGCGCTAGCGCTGCTAACCATCCAACCAGCATTTCAGCTATATGCATGTGATACAGTGAGCAGTTGTGATGACCAGCTATCAGAAATAGCAAATCAGAAAAAGCAACAAGAAGAAACAATTTCGACATATAAAAATGATGAGAAAAACCTGGGAACAAAAATTGATACATTAAAAGATAAAATCGGAAGTACGGAACAAGAAATTAAACTACTGGATGAGAGTATTGCTCTACTCAAAAAACAAATAATTGAATTAGAAGCAAGTATTCTTGCCAAAGAAGCATTAATAATGGACCGCCTTGTTGTCCAACAAAAGCAAAATAATAGCAATACATTTTTAACAATCTTAGTGTCATCAGATTCAATTACAGACTTAATTAAAAGATGGAATGCGTTAGACTTACTCAATCGTCAGGACAAAAAGATTATGACGACATTAGCGGAAGATAAAGCAAAATTACTTGTACTAAAAACAGATTCCGAAACAAAGCAGGCTAATTTAAAAGAAGCAAAAGCGCAATTAGAAATAGATAAAAAAGAGGCAGAAGCAGCAATTATTGAAATGCGTCTGTTATTAGATAAGGCCGAAGCTGAAATGGCAAGTTATGTGCAAACAGAAGCGGAATTAAGTGCCCAAAGAGAAATTCTAAATCGTCCTAAGCCCTCAGTCCCAAGTGGTGGTGGGCAAGGACCAATACCAAATGCTGCAGGCTGGACGCTACCAATTAATGGTGGCGTGGTTACAACACAGTATATGTCGCCGCTTTATCAAATGCAATTTAGGAGAACACACCCGGCAATTGATGTTGGGAAATATGAGGGGGCACCAATGTATGCAGTCGCCGCAGGCTGGGTTATTATGAGTGGCTGGCATTCTCAATTAGGAAATGTTGTGGCAATATCGCATGTTGTTGACGGTGAGAACTATGTTTCATTTTATGCGCATCTATCTAGTAAAAATGTTGTCGCAGGTGATTATGTTGGTGGTGGAACATTAATTGGCGCAATGGGTAACACGGGATCAGCATCACTTGGAGCACATCTTCATTTTGAATTATACCGTGGTAGAAGTGAGTTTACCTATGATAAAGGAACAAGAGAAAGATATTCAGTTGACCCACTAAGATATTTTTCATGGGAAGGGAACTGGACGTTAGGAAGAGGGTCTTATTAGTTGCTGAAAAAGAGAGGCTTATGCTAGAAATAGGATAGGCTTTTTTTTAGGTTTTTTGTTAAGTTAGTGGTGCATAAAATGCTAAGCAAAGAGAATATTTCTTGCTTGGAAATATAAAATAGCACAAAAATCAAATAAACTTGTGTATCGTTTAGGCAAACCTGATATAATAAGTGGAGAAGGAAACCGTCATTATTTAGCGGTGTTTGACTTAGGACAGCGCAGAAAAATTGTTTAAGAGATAAATGAATGAATCATATTTTTTTTTAAAAAAAGAAAAAGAGAGGTGAAGATATTATGAAACATAGCATAAAAAAAATAATTAAAATTATGATGGTTATTGGTGTAGGTGTACTGGTAAATTCGGGGGTCGAAATTAAAGGGGAGCCGTACAATGAATTTTCAGTTTCTCCTTTAATACCGGATAACCAAAAAGACGTGAGTAAATCATACTTCGATATTCTTCTTAATCCTCAGCAAGAACAAACATTAGACTTAGTAATTAATAATGCAGGTTCTGAGGTCATGAAAGCAAATATAGAACTCTTTGATGCAACAACAGGTGACAATGGAGTGCTTGTTTACACACAGCAAAAGGAGAAAGATAGCAGCTTAGCAACGCCGATAACTAGTCTTGCTAAAGTTACCACCCCAATATTAGAAATTGGAGCTAAGTCATCAGCGACGGCTAAAATTAAAATTATGATGCCACCTGCGACAATTGATGGTGAGTTGCTGGGGGGAGTATCTGTGACTGCGCAAACCCTCACAAATAAAGAGGCAACAAAAGATGGACTAGGTCTAAGTATTGGCAATGAAATAGCATATGTTGTTGGATTAAAAATAAGTCAGACAGCTAAACCGATAACAACAAAGCTAAATTATTTAGGGACAGAAGCAAAACTTAAAGATTATAAAACAAGTCTTGGGGCAAAAATTCAAAATGATCAACCAATAATTATGAAAGGTGCGAAGATCACGGGAACAATCTATGAAAAAAATGGGACAACAGTTGTATCAACAGTTACCTTAGATAATGTTGACATTGCGCCAAATTCTAATTTTGATGTTGTCTACAGCCTGAAAAATAGAGAAGTAAGGCAAGGAGAATATCGTATTTGGATGAAAGCCGAGCATCTTGATAAAACATGGGAATGGAATGAAGTGTTTAGTATAGGTGATGAGGCAAGGCAAGTAAATAGCAATGCCTTCGAAGTTGAACGAAATCTACCAATTTGGCAAATAATTAGTATGCTTATTTTAAGCAGCTTAATATTATACCTAATCATTTGGTTTTTCTTTGTCTTAAAGAACCGAAAAAAGAATAATGAAGTAAAATAAGAAAGTTGGAACAGTCGCTGTTATAGTGGTTCTTCCAACTTTTTTTAGGGATTAAGAAACTTGTCTTGCTAATCAACATGTTTCATGTTATAATTTATTTAATGTGATTAATTAAATAACCAGTATAAAATTAAATAATATTGATTTTATTGTGGTATTTACTATCATTTGATACCTGACCCCACCCCACCAAAAATATAATGACGTTGTTACGTGAAGTACCGTGGTTTAAGATCTAAGCAATTTCATGTTAAAAAATGTGTAGGTTGTTGTAAGAAATTCAAACGCTATACTTTTTAGTATAACAAAGCAAGGAGAATTTATCTCTAAGTGACAGTGAATCCTCTAAAAAATGGAAGGAAGAAGAAAAATGAAAACAGTAAAACAAATGATGGTGCTATTGGCCATCTTAACAGGAGCAATACTACCAGGTCCAAATTTTTTTGCAGAGGGAGATCAACTGTCGGATGTGACTGTAAGCTTTATAGCAGATAGCTCACCCACAGCACCTCTTGATCCAACAAATCCTGATAATGAAGTGGAGGGAGGAACTAATATGCCCGGTCCGTTGAGTATTGATTATGTACCACTTTTAAGTTTTGGACTTAATGGGATAACGGGAAAAGTGGAAACATATGAGACAACAAACAAAACACCATATATTCAAATTACAGATAAACGCGGAACTGGTGCGGGTTGGAATGTTAAAGCAAAATTGAGTAAACTTGAAAATAAAGTAGCAAATAGAGAATTACCAGCAGCAGCAATTACATTTAAAGGGAATACAGCTATTTCACAAGGGCATAATGATAATACTGCTCCCACTACGCGTGGATTTACTTTGACTGCCGGGGGAGAGCTTGCTGATGTCGCTTCAGCACAAGTAAATACCGGGATGGGTACATGGCTAAATAGATGGATGACAACTAATGTGGCAAATCCGACCAATGAAAATGTAACGTTACAGGTTAATACTGCAAAAGCACTAGCACTAGCATATGAAGGGAAAATCACATGGACGTTAGCAGTAACGCCATAGTATAAGAGCAGAAAAGAAGAGTGATTAGAAATAGTAATCACTCTTCTTTTCTTGGAGGCGGCGGCTTTTTTTTTGATATAATATCCAAAAGATTTAAGAGAAGGAAGGTGTGATAAATGTGTATTTTTTTGAAGAAAATTCTGATTGCTACGCTGATTACAATAAGTGTAGTTAACCCATATAAACTAACGGCAATAGTAAACAATCAGGAGCAAAGTGCATCTAATGAAATAGCCGATGAAATAGTCGATTTAGACAATGATAAACAAAAGATGGCAAGCTTGGAAGCGAACAAGGAAATCCGTCCAACTTCTAGAAAAAAAGCGAAATACCCAAATGAAGAGTCGATTAAAACATATGCACTTGGACCAGAAGAGCTTATTGTAAGAACATTCAATGATCTTAAATTAGGGTTAGAAGATGGTGGAAATGGAAAAACAGTTTTTCACCTAGGGGCTGATATTTTAATGGAAACTGGAATTAATGTGAGTTCAGCGAAAGGGAATGTTATAATCGATGGAATTAATCCTGATACGGGAGAAGAGCATACACTCATAACAACTTCGGGTATGCTAGAAGCTGATGTAATTGAGATAGCCTCTCCTCAGGCAAGTAAAATAACAGTCCAAAGAATGAATTTAATAGGTCGGTCTCTTTTTGGCATTGTTTCTGTAAAATCCCAGATTGCAGGAGTGGAAGTCGCATTTTTAGATGTTACCTATGGAGGTCAACGGCTAGCAAATAACCCAAATGGTACAATAAGAATAAGTGATTCAATTATTCGGAGTTCGACAGAAACTAAGGAAGAAATGGCAAAAGGACGTAATCTGATATTAGAAGGGTCCGTTACTTTACAGCATCTAGTTGATAAAACGGCGTTTTCATTTACAGGCGAAAATCCAACAATTGATATTAAAGAAAATGCAATTGTTCAAATCATAGCAAAGGAGTCATTTAATGAAGGAACTGTAATTCCTAGATATACACAGGAAAAAGGAAGTAAAGTAAAAATGACAAGAACTTCGAATATTGACAAAACTTTTCTGCTTACGGAGGGCGACTTCAAGATGGAGCCCCAATCAGAATTGCGAATTGTTCAAAGTGTTGAATCACAAGGAACTTTTATTCAAAATAGTGTTCCAAATGCTCGCCTTATGATGGATAATGCAAAAATTATTATTGAAAATAGTGCGTTAAAATCAGGGGTCTATTTATCCTTAGGACAAATCATAATGAACAAGTCAGAAATAAATATAGTTGTTAAAAATACGGTTAGCGCAGCTATCATAACAACGAGTAGTCATATGGAGCTAACGGATAGCAAATTGAACATAACGGTAGAACAAAATGTTACAACGGAAGCGGGACTTATTTTGGTTCCGGGTAAATTAACGTTGGAAAGGTCAGAAATAAAGACAATTGTTTATAAAAAAGTGGTGAATCAAGTGCTAAAGTTTGGTCGTGTTGGCTTGATAAATTCAAAAATTTCAGTTTTGGTGAGAGAGGGAATGAGCTCACCACTAAATAATGCAGCTGTAATAATGAGCTCACCCGAATTTATACTGTCTGAAATTATCGTGGAAATGGGTGGAGAGAGTGGCATTTTATATCGAATTACAGGAAATCTATTAATTACGGATGCCTCAACGGTGAGCTTAAAGACTGAAAAATCGAGAAAAGAGTTGTTACATGTAGAGCGACAATTGATTGTTAGTAATAGTGGCACCCTTATTGTGGACACGAATGAATCAGCAACCGCTGAACAGTTAATCAAAGTGAATTATGATTTGGAATTTAGTGAGAATGCAATTGTCCATTTAATTAATAGAAAAGGTTTGAACAAAGGGTTGATTTCTATGGGAAATGATAATTATAATGTTGTAATCACTAATCCAAAGCAAGTAATTTTCTTTGCTCCAACACTTGAAACAAAATTAATTTATGGGAAAAAGGATACTCTATTAGAATTTTCAGCAGAACAAATAAATCAATGGAAAGAGGCAACAACATTTGAACAAACAGGTACCCTTGTAACAACTCCAGATTATGAATATAAGAAAAAAAATGGCTCAAACATGAGTATCACGGCTCATAATCTTGGATCAGATGTAGGGCTTATGAGGATAGTAAGAACCAATTATCGAACTGGAGATGGCGATTCTCCCACACTAAACTTTTCAATTCACAGTGATCGAACAAAGGTGCTCTCACTAGGGCGCTTGGATAATAGTGTTGTCTTACCTAAACATGGTGCACTCGCAATAACAGGAGTAACAGACCCGGGTGCAAATATTTCGTATCATTACTACAGTGAAGATGTGCTTTCCACTAGTCTAGGTACAGCCGGTCCAATAGGAAACTACCGCCTACCAATCAAACGCTTGGATGAAAAAAAAGGTGAATTGCGAACCAATATCCCTTATCTGTATGACACAAGAGAAATAACTCCTGAAAGATTAGTAGGTGAACTTAAACTGCTAGAAGTACCTAAAACAATGAAATTTGGTCAACAACTAGTTCCAACTAAGAAAGCAGAGGTAGTAAGAGCTGATGAAATTTGGGCAATGAAAATCGAAGACACGCGAAATACACAATCAAACTGGAAACTTTTTGTAACAAAAAAGACGGATTTAATTCCTAGTGATAATAGTAAACCATCAATTATTAATCCCTTCACTTTTGTGGACGATAATGGAGAAAAGCATATTCTAGGGGAAGAAGCGTTAGCGATTAAAACAGTAATAAATGGTCAAACAATTTCGACGATTAGTTGGCCCGCAACTGAGGGGCTCTTATTAACTATTAACCCCGGTAATGTTTATAGTAATGTAACTTATAAAGGAATAATCCAATGGAGTGTCCAAGATACACCATAAAGTATCATTCTGATGTTAACTAGTTCCTCGACTATAAAGTGATACTCAACAGAATTACACTCCCCCCACAAAAAAATTAAAAGCAAGTATTCTTGCCAAAGAAGCGTTAATAATGGAACATCTTATTATCCAAGTTGTCGAATAAAGGAAAGTGGATGTTAAAAGATGATTCATATTAGTTGATAAAAGAGTGGTTTATGCTAGAAATAGGATAGCCTTTTTTTATAAGTAAATAAAAAAAAGAGGGGATGATTAGGGGGAGAGAAACAGATTTGGTATAATTGTAATCAATACAGTAAAAATAAGAGAAAAATGCTCAATACCATCACTTTCGTGGATGTGTGCCTTGAGTGTAAGGAAAGGAATGGACAGAATGATGAAAAAGATTATCACGTCTGGCTGCATATTATCGCTATTTATGCTTACACCATCATTTCAAATCCAAGCATGTGATACAGTTAATAGCTGTGATGAACAACTATCAGAAATAGCAAGTCAGAAGCAGCAACAAGAAGCAACAATTTCAGCATATAAAAATGATGATAAAAATCTCTCAACAAAAATAGAGACACTAAAAGAAAGAATTAGCAGTACAGAGTCTGAAATTAGGATATTGGATGATAATATTCTCCTGCTCAAAAGTCAAATAATTGAAGTAGAGGAAAGCATTCGCCAAAAGGAAGAACTAATAATGAACCGGCTAGTAGCTCAGCAAAAGCAAAATAACAGCAATACATTTTTAGCAATTTTAGTCTCTTCAGATTCAATAACTGACTTGATAAAGCGCTGGAATGCGCTCGACTTACTCAATAAGCAGGATAAACATATCATGACTGATTTAGCATTAGACAGGGTAAAGCTTGTTGAGTTGCAAAAAGCGTCCCAAGCAAAACAAGACAGCTTGCAAAAAGTTAAAATCGAGTTAGAAGCTGATAAAACTGAATCAGAAGCAGCAATTAACCAAATGCGAGAGTTATTAGATCGGGCCGAGGTTGAAATGTTAGGGTATATTCAAATCGAAGCAGATTTAAACAGCCAAAGAGAAATCTTAAATCGTCCTAAGCCAACACCCCCACCACCGGGAGGAGAAAGTCCAATACCAAATGGTGCAGGATGGACGCTACCTTTGGAGGGGGCGGTAGTAACAACGCAATACATGTCACCAATCTATCAAATGGAATATGGCAGAACCCATCCAGCTCTTGATATTGGAAAATATGAAGGAGCCCCCCTATATGCAGTTGCGGAGGGATGGGTTATTATGAGTGGTTGGAATACATTAATGGGTAATGTTGTTGCCATCTCGCATGTAGTCGATGGCGAAAACTATGTTTCATTTTATGCACATATGGACAGCCGGTCTGTGGTTGCTGGTGACTATATTAGTGGTGGCCAACGCGTAGGCGCAATGGGAAATACGGGGACAGCATCATTTGGTCCGCATCTTCACTTTGAATTATACCGTGGTCGCAGCGAGTTTACTTATGATAAGAGTATTCGGGAAAAATACTCAGTTGATCCACTCCTTTATTTTTCATGGAGAGATTCGTGGAGTCTAGGAAAAGATTCATATTAGTGCACGATATTTTAATAATAGAACGTGACTTAGAAAAAGCTTAGAATATCTAGGCTTTTTTTATTTAAAAAAAACGCCTTAATTATCGCATCAAGCACAAAACATCAGTGTTTTAGCCTTGTTAACAGAGATAGTCAACCAAATTCTAAACAATTTTTTTATTTTAAAAATAAAATTAAAACAATTAAAACAAATATTTGTTTAGTAAAACTAAAATAAACAATATTTTTTTTAAAAAAAAAGTATTTTATGGTATAATTATAGTGCGATTATACCATAAAATATAATTTAGAAAAAAGGAGAGAGAAAGAATGATGAAATTTAAGAAAATTTTAAAAACAACAATTGCACTATTGCTTACAATAAATGCTGCGCAAATATCAAATATGAGCACTAGTTTATTAGCCAATACTGCAGAAAAGGATGTTTCAAGCAAGCAAAGTGGAGGTCCACAAAACACAGTGTATCTACTAAAATATGAAGTTGATGACAGTAAAGGTGAGTTTTGGGATAATCCTGTAAGAGACTTTAATTTAGGGGCGGGGCAGCCATTTCCAGTTCTAAGTGATCCGGTATTTTTTGGGCAAGGAATGGAATTTGCTGGCTGGGCTGAATCGCCAGATAAGACGGGTAAGTTTTGGGATACTAAAACAGAGCTAATGCCAGAAAGAAATTTAACGCTTTATCCTGTATTTAGGCCAGTTCTACGTGATTTAACGTATGATGTAGATGGAGCTAATGGTGGTAATTACACAGTGAAAACGGCGGAGTGGAAACTAATTAAAAGACCAGAAAATCCAGTGAAACAAGGACATACTTTTTTAAGGTGGACTTATATTAATAACATAGGAGCAGTTCAGGCATGGAATTTTGATGTTGATGAAATGATAGCAGATGCAATGACACTTAGAGCAGAGTATCAAATTAATCAATATACGGTTTCGTTTGATATTGCAACAAACGGAGGAAATGGAGTTGCACCAGCAGCAAGCACAAAAAATTTTGGTGCTCTAATAACGGCTCCAGAAAACCCAATAAAAACAGGGCAAACATTTTTAGGGTGGAATACCACAGCAAATGGAAATGGTAGGAATTGGAATTTTAGTACAGACGGTGTCCCAGCAGAAAATATAACACTCTATGCCCAGTTTAGTTCTGGTGGAGGAGAAACTCTGTATACTGTAACCTATGATATTACAACAAATGGTGGGAGTGGTATTGTACCTGAAACGTCTAGTCACGTAGCGGGTACAGTACTTACTGCACCGGAGTCGCCAACTAAAACAGGATCTCGTTTTGTTGGTTGGAATACAGCAGCCAATGGAAGTGGAACAACATGGAACTTTGGAACATCAACAATTCCAGCAATGAACATTACGTTATATGCGCAATACAGCATCAATGAATACGCGTTAACATTTGACATAAATGGAGGAGACAGTGTAGCTCCAGCAGCATTAAGACAAAA
>JBOFTV010000048.1:0-5059 GCA_051652245.1 Culicoidibacterales bacterium
GTATAAGAAGCAATAAGCATTGTCACCACTGAAGTGCAAATAATACCGATGCTATCTGCTGTTATAATTAAATACCCTCTATTATCTGCCATAGCAACCGCCTGTGGTCCTGCAAAAAAATAATTAAGTGATATCCTAATGCCATACATTCCCTGAATAGCGTACAGCATCCAAATTGATGAGGCATCTCTAACCATAATTGGGGCAGCAGGAAGTAATATTGCTGACACAATTAAAATAATAAAGCCTATTTTTCGCCAATATATTCTAGCTCCTTTGATTATACTATTTATTGAGTCATAATCTTTAACAACCAAAAAGCGAAATAACGAAGAATACACTGCCATTTCTAGTCCCGCTTCTAGCAGGGTAAAGTATGAAAAAATTGTGTATAAAACTGGTATATCCCATTTTCATTAACACCTAGATAACTAATAAAAAAGCGCATTCTAAATAGATTAATAACACCTATTATTAATGGCAAAAATACAAATGCAATTACATTTGTTATCATTGTTTTCTTGTTTCCCACTTGCTTACCGACCTTTCTAGACGTTAAATTTTATAGAATATAATTGCTGGTATTAAGAGTAGATATAGTGTTTTGTCTGATATTTTTTTGATATTCTTGATATTTTTAGCATGGCTTAATTTATTTATTTTCCCAAAAACACCTACTGCTGCAATATGACGTATTCGTTGCTTTAAAGGTGGTTTAAAAAAGTTGATAAACTCTAAGCAGTACGTATAGTAACCTTGTGGGTTTTCCTTAAATAATTTAGTCATATTCACACTAAATCCTGTAGGTGGATATTCTACGTATTTTATTGCTTTATTAATAAAACAAAACGGTGCTTGCTTTTCAAGCCGATGAAACACAAGTGCTTCTGGTACAAATAATTCATTTTGATACGTTGGAAATGACTCCTTTTTATGATTTGTTAAAATAATTATACCATATATTTGCAATACTACTTGCTTGAAACTGTTTAATAAAACAAATGCTGTTTTCTCCTGATTTTTTTCTAAGTAGCACATTTTGCATGTAATTTGATAATGTTACTTCAAACGCTTTTTGATTATTTAAGTCAACTAACGCACCTTTGTCTTTCACAAGAAACTCGACCCCAGGGGAGCAGTTATATGCAATGACGGGTATACCATAATTCATTGCTTCAATCACTGCCATTGGTAACCCTTCTTTTCTAGAAGTTAGCATCATTAGTGATGCGGTTTCATATACTTTTTGAATGCCTTCATAATGACCGTGAAGCACTATGCTCTGTTCCATTTTAAGAGCTGAAATCTGTTTTTCTAGCTTTTTTTTCAGTTCTCCATCACCGTATATGTCAAATCGCCAACCAGGATTTTGATCAGAAACCGCCGCAAAAATAGAAATTGCTTGTTCAATTTGCTTTATTTCTGTTAGTCTGCCTGCGAAAACAACTTGCTTATTTTCAAGGGGAGAACATTTTGGTTTTGTCTTTGTAATTGGCAGAGGATTGTATATATAACTAACATGCTCCCATTTAAAATAAGTGCCTACAACTTGGGCATCTTCTTGTGTAAGCATAAGTATTAAATCCGGGCGCATATAGTATCTTTCAACTAAAAACTTATACGCTTTTGATAGCCCCCTCCCCTGTAAGAGAAAATCTGCTGAGCTATGCATTTGAGCTATAACTTTCTTTACCTTACTTGTATTTATATCTTTAAAAAAAAGGTATACCAATGGGTTAGTAATAATAACGATTGGGTTGCTATTTTGATCAATTATTTTTTGGACTTCTTTGCTACTCCTTTTAGTAACTAAGGCATCTGTAAATAGCAAATCTGGACGCGTTGTGAAGATATCTTTATTATATAACAATACTTCATTATTGTTTACACTATAGTCAACTCCTTTTGGAGTTGACATCCCTACGACAGTTACTCTATGTCCATCTGCTAAAAATTGTGCTGAGATTGTTCTAACAAATTGTTGGACACCTCCAATACCACCTAAGTGATGGCTAATTATGATGATATTTTCTGCCATATTTCACACCTCGTTTCCTCTAAAATTATCGCAACATATGATTTACTCATCTTTTTTATTTAAAAATGTTTCAACTTGAAACGTCGGTCTTTGTTTTACTTCTAAGTATATTTTACCTATATATTCACCAATAATACTTATTGACAGCAAAATAAGTCCTCCAATAAGCCAGACACTTGCCATGACACTTGGCCATCCTTGAACAGTATCACCAAGAAAATGCAAAATAATAATATAAATAAAGTAACAAATACTTACAAAAAAAACGCTCAATCCTACTGCAGAAATCAACCTAATTGGCTTTACACTTAAAGATGTAATCCCTTCGATAGCAAATGCTAACATTTTACTTAATGGATATTTACTTTCACCGGCAAATCGCTCATTTCTTTCATAATAAACATAATCAGTTTTATAACCAATCATTGGAACAATTCCACGTAAAAAAAGATTCACCTCTTTATATTCTTCCAGAGCCTCTAGCGCTTTTTTACTCATCAAGCGATAATCAGCATGATTAAAAACTGTATTTGCTCCCAAAAAATCCATTACTCGATAAAACCCTTCTGCCGTTGCACGCTTAAAAAAACTGTCCGTTGTTCGTTTGCTCCTAACGCCATAAACAATATCAGCGCCTTGCGTAAATTTAGCAACCATTTCATCAATTGCATCAATGTCATCTTGTAAATCGGCATCCATTGAAATAGCCATATCAGCATGTTTTATTACTGTCATTAATCCCGCTAAAAGGGCATTTTGATGCCCACGATTGCGGCTAAGGTTGATGCCAGAAAAAAGGCTATTTTCTTCATGAAATGCTGAAATTAGCGACCATGTTTTATCTTTCGACCCGTCGTTAACAAAAACCACCTTACTCTCTTTTGAAATAGCATTAGACTCAATTAACTTTTCCATTTTAGCTTCCAGTTGAACTTTTGTTTCAAGTATTACCTCTTCTTCATTATAACATGGGATTACTAGATATAAAATATTATTCATTATTTCAGGCTCCATTTCTTTTCTTATTTTGTCACAACTGCACTAATCCAATTCCCGCTAATAATAGTAGCGGTTGAACAGATGGCAGTATGTATCTTGACCGACCTTCCCAAATCAAAAAAAACAAAGAAAAGCCTATCATAACAAGTATTGTAAAGGAAGTATAGTCTGATACTTGCTGCTTATTTAAAATTGATTTTAGGAGTAACAGAAAAATTATTACATACATCAGTTCTTGATGAAAATCCATGAAAAGTATAATCATCGCCCCTAAAACCCCAGTATATAGTAATTCTACTTTTTGAGGATTTCTTGGCGTATTAGCTATTTTTCTAAGTGAAAGATAGCTCGAATCACTCACATTATTGCTATGCTTCTTTGCCTTACTGTCCGAAAAAATTCTTCAATCTGCCAACGGAGAAAGGAGCTATTGAAGATATTAATTGCTTCCTACTTTGTAGTCACTCTTTTATTCGTTAAAAGGAGCCTTGGTTTTCCTGAAATTTCGTACAAGTACAAGTTTTAATCCCATTAATTCTGATGCGCGCAGCGAAGCTAGGACAACTGAAAATTGTACTTCTCGATTGTAGTAGTCCCTTTACTATCATTTCTGTACCGCTCATAATTGTTGTACCTCTCATTGCTGATTTAAAGGCAAGTAAATTCATGGTTAGCGGGCTGGGTTTTTCATAATGCTCACCTTTTTTCAGTTATTTTTTCAGAACTTTTACTGTAATCATCGTCATCAATTTATTATATCTACTTTTACCTAGTAATCTTTGCAATATATGGCGAATTACTTTAATAGTTTTACTATCTTCAGTCCATGTAGCTTCAAAATGATGAATTAAATAACTATTTTTTTTATTATTGCCAAAATAACTACTATTATACACAATAAAATTATCATTGAGTACCTGCGTTTTATCATTAAAAATTAGATCATGTTTTTTAAACACATTCCCCCAAATAACTGGGTTAGCTGTTAAATCTAGCTCCCCTGATTTTTTAATAAATGTGCTATGGTGATAATATTCCATGATTTCTTTGATAATTGCATTTCCTTTTTTTGCGGCACAAATAGCAGTTATTAGACTATATTTATGTTGAAAGCCAGTAAATCCTTGACTTGATAATAGCGTATCAATTGATCTAAGTAACTCTATATCTGTATCAAAATAAACGCCACCTTGATCATAAAGTGCATACATTCTTATATAGTCACTAACAAATGCCCATTTTTTTTCTTCGTATGCTTGGATAACATATTTTGGCATTTCAGACCAATTTATTTTTTCTTCATTCCACTCAATAATTTCATATTCTGGAAGAATTGTTTTCCATGTTTCTATGCATTTTACAACAAGTTCATTCTTTTGTCCCCTTCCAAACCAACAATAATGTATTTTTTTTGGAATCATTTCCTTCACCTCTTCTTATTTTTAGCACTATATAATAAAATGCCTGGCAGCATCAAAAAATAGACCCATCTATTACCAATGCTCAAATCATTAGCAATTTCTAAAAAAATTTTCTTTGACCATTTGCCAAAAACACCTGCAGCTGCGACATGTCTAAGTCTTTGTCTTATTCCTCATCTTTTGCTCTAATCTTGTTTTTGTTTCATTGATCACTTCGTGTTCATTATAACAAGATCTCACAAGATACACTATCTTATTCAAAATTCTCTCTCCTTTCGTCTATCTAGAATATATCCTAGCTAATTGTACCACATCTAGGCTTTTTTTTAAAGATGCTATCCTGATATTTCCCACCAAAACTCCTTATTAGTAACTAGTCAGCCAATGTTCGTAAGTTAAGGAATTTCCTCCCTAATATAGGGGGCCGAATTCCTTTTCTTTTTGCGCGAAAAAGCTTGACAAGAACAAAAACCGCCAATAATTAAAGGTGAATGGACGGAAAATCCATATCATATTTGAAAGTTGGTATCCTTATGCAAAATCAAACAAAAAAATTCCTGTTTCTCATCAAATCGCTCAAAAAATATTGGAATGATGAGGA
>JBOFTV010000049.1:0-3566 GCA_051652245.1 Culicoidibacterales bacterium
GAAGTCATCTATAAATGGATATGTTTTTCTGAAGAATTCAAATAACAAAGTTTCTATCGGTAAATTCACTACAGTAGTCCAGTTTAAAGTTGAGTGCGAATGGGGCACTGATGTTGATATTGGTGAAGATTGTATGTTCTCCCGAGATATAACAATACGCACGGGGGATAGCCATTCAATAATTGATTTGAATACAAACAAGAGAGTAAATTTCCCTAAGTCTGTGTTTATTGGTAAACATGTATGGGTTGGTTATGGCGCAAACATTGCTAAAGGGAGCGAAATACAACAAAACTCGGTCATTGGTGCCGCATCGTATGTTAATAAAGTATTTAAATGTGGCAATGTAGTTATTGCTGGTGTTCCGGCTAAGATAACCAAAGAGAATATAACTTGGGATAGGCGTTCGCTGTCAGATGAAATTCCCGAAAGACATATACAAAACCTAAAAGATAGGTATTTATTTGTAGAACAAAAATCTTAATTTCTAAAAATAAGCAAAGAACTGTTCAGTTTTAATAGACTGATGGATCTATAAAGTTCATTAATGGGTGAAAAATGCGAGTTTTATATTTTCTAGAGCCAGGCAAAGAGCTCAATAATCCATTGTTTCGGCTCGGTACTGTCAGAAATCATATAGAAAAAGAAGTGAATGCTTTGTATGAGTATGATGAAGACATCGACGTTGTGGTTTTATGCTGCAAAGATGTTGCTGATGCAGCAAAAATAGAAGGCTTGTTGGCTAATGCAAAAATTATAAGCATTTCACAAAAGCAAATTGATCATTACTTCAAGGATTATCAATCATCTAGTCTATGGTATAGTCAGCGTCAAACAAACAAAGATGTGAAGAGTATCAAAGCTATACTTAATAAAGCCCTAAAGAAACAGCCCCCACCAGATATTATTGTTTGTTATGAAGGATGTGCCCCCTATCTACAAGATATATATCCCAATGCCGCATTCATCAATAGCACTCTCGGTATGTTGTCTAGGGCTCCATTTCCTGAAACTGGTTGTATGGACCCTTTTGGAATATATAAGAATAGCTATATCTCATCATTCAGAGATAAAGTTAAAAACGTCACACTTACTGAAAGTGAAAAGAAAAAAATAAAAGAATTAAGGGGCGTGTATTTAGATTTTTGTTCAAAATATAGTCCTGTTAATATTACTGATGTAAGGGCTGGGTTTGACCAAGTATTGTTATTATCTCTACAGGTTTCTGGATATTTTGCTTTTAATGAGAACACACCTGTCGATGAAAAAATAGAAAACCAAATAGATTTAATGAATTATGTCCTCCGAACAGTGAATGAAAGTGTTGGTATATTTGTAACACTTCATGGCGCAGAGCATAATGATGAAATTGAAAGAAAGATATACGAAATACAAAAAGAACATGCAAATTTAATTTACAATAAAGATATTCAAAAAATAAAATGGTGTTCACAATATGTTTTACCTTACATTGATGGTGTCGTTACTGTATCATCATCTGTTGGGTTGCAAGCTGCACTTCTAAACAAACATGTTTTTGTTACAGGTGTATCACATCTGAATATACTTGATTGCGGTCCATTGCAATCAGCACATGAAGTACTTCAGAGTGAAATAGATTATGACAATATAATTCATCACTTGCTTTCATGTTACTATTACAGTATGGATGCCAAAATCCATAATGGTAAATGGTTGTACAATTTTTTTGCTCGAGTAATAGAAAAGCACAAAGCCAACTCAATTGATGAGTATTTCTTTGATGAACTTTATGATGGTGAGTCTATCAGTATATTGATTGATAGCATGCGAATCTCAAAAGCATTGCAAGATATTGAAACTCATGCATCCCATATATCTACAAGCCGTTTGTTCGATATTAATAACGCAAAAAAACTAATTTTAAATAGTAATGTTATTTCATTCGATGTTTTTGATACGTTAATTACTAGAAATGTAATTCACCCGAATGATGTTTTTGATATGATGCAGCCTTTCGCTGATGAAGTTTTCAAGTCTGAAGGAAAAAAACTCTCTGACTTTGGTTCTTTCAGAAATCTACGTGAGAGAGCGGCCAACCGTCGGATAAGAAAAGCTAAGAGAGAAAAAAATGAGGAAATTCTTTATAAGGATATTTACGAAGAGATTAGATTACTTACATCAATCTCCAGGGATGCGTTACTTCTTTTACGAAAAAAAGAGTTGGAGATAGAAAAAAATGTTATTAACGTCCGGCAGACTGGTCGTGAATTATATAACTATGCACTCAACAACAACAAAAAAGTAATTTTAATCTCAGACATGTACCTTTCTGAAGGTGACATTAATTTCATACTAGAGAAAAATGGTTTCACGCGCCATGAGCATCTTTATGTATCAAGTGAATATCAAAAACTAAAAAAAACTGGAACTTTATACAAAGTAGTTATTGAGAATCATGGTAAAGACATTCTCCACTTTGGAGACAACCATCTATCTGATGTTGTTAAAGCGATTGAGAGTGGTATATCAGCAATCCATATGCCCATAATTACTGAAACATATGTGGCTTCTAAAATCATTGTGGATAAAAATGGTTCAAAAGCTCTATATGATTCGTTAGGAACATCCTTAATGCATGGGACTATTTCTAGGAAGTTTTATGATAACATTGTAAATACATCAAGTTGGTTTAATGGGTCGGCTTATAGAATTGGTTATGAGGCGTGTGGGGCTATTCTTCTCGCATTCACAAAATGGGTTATTGAACAAGCAATAAGAGATGGCACAGAGCATTTGTATTTTTTGGCTCGTGATGGTTTTTTGGTAAAGGAAATCTATGACAAAATTGCATCTTCTTATGATAACGCACCGAGATCACATTATTTGCTAGCATCACGCAGATGTTATAATACAGCAAATCTTAAAAGTGAGCAGGATATTCTTGATTCAATATCACTTAGTTTTTCAAAGGTTCCTCTGTATAAAATACTTGAGGCAAGATATGGTATAAGCCGTGATGAAATTGATCGTGACATTCTTAATAAACTCGGATTCTCTTCTGATGAAGAGGTTGTAGACATTAAACGAAAAAGCCAGTTAAATAAATTTAAACGTGTCGTTACTGAACTGAAATTGTTGATATTAGATAAGGCTGCAATTGAGCGAAAAGCCTTGCTTTCATACTTGGGGGAAAAGGGGTTAAACAATAACACCAATATCGCGGTTGTCGATATTGGCCATAATGGTTCTCTTCAGGAATCATTGGGTAGTCTACTCGGTGAACGTGTAGATATAGGTGGGTATTATTTTATGACCTATCACGGCGCAAAAAAAGTCTACGATAAAGGATTTAATGTTCGAGGATATTTAGGTGAGTTTGAGGATAATAAGATCAGTAACCACCCTTACTGTAAGAACGTTGGGATGTTTGAGTTTTTGTTTTTGCCGGCAATACCATCTTTCAAGAGATTTTCATTTGAACGTGATTTATTAAAGCAAGAGTATGTTTCTGGGGATGAATCCAAGCGCTTTGAGGTTATAAAAATAGTTCATAATGGAATAATGGATTTTGTCAAAGACATTAT
>JBOFTV010000050.1:0-4465 GCA_051652245.1 Culicoidibacterales bacterium
TTTTTTTCCAACTCATTGATAGACGATATGAACAGAAGTCAACAATCATCACAAGTAATATTTCCATTGAGAAATGGCACACTATTTTTGACGATGTTGTACTTGCGCAAGCTATTGTTGATAGACTTGTTCATCACTCACACATTTTCAATATTAATGGAAAAAGCTATCGTTTAAGGGATTTGACTAAAGAACCCAAGGGTGGTCAGTTCTAAATGAACATTTTTGGTCAATGTTAAGTTGACATTTATACAAAATAAAAATGAACTATCAAATTATTACTTGTGATAATCCTTAACTTACAAACATTGATATTAAAATAAGAAATTTGACAAAAAAAATAGCCCTCAGCCCCTTGGCTAGCAAATTTATATGTTTTTAGCTTGTGAATAAGTGTCGAAACCCCTGGCTTACCTTATGAGAAATACATTGGTAACTGTGAATTTGTTTAAAAAATAAATTGTGAAAGTAGTAATTATATCTTGCGTTTTATGTTAAAATATTATATAATTATAGATGTAAAAATATTATGAAATGTAATGGAGGTATCTGAAATGTCAGAAATGAAAGAAGTTAAAGTAGAAAACCAAATTAATGATTTGGTGATAAAGGGGCAGAAAGCATTATCGGAATTTATGACTTTTGATCAAGAAAAAATTGATTATATCGTTAAAAAAGCATCGGTTGCTGGAATTGATCAGCATGGTGTGCTAGCAGAATTTGCTGTTAATGAAACTGGTAGAGGTGTTTTTGAGGATAAAGCAATCAAAAATATGTTTGCATGTGAGTATGTACCAAATAATATGAAAAATCTAAAAACAGTGGGTGTGGTTAGTAAAAATAATATCACTGGAATAACAGAAATAGCAGAACCAGTCGGCGTTATTTGTGGAATTGTGCCAACAACTAACCCAACATCAACAGCAATGTTTAAATCATTAATTGCGTTAAAAACAAGAAATCCAATTATCTTTTCATTCCATCCTTCGGCAACACAGTGTTCAATTGCGGCAGCAAAGGTCATTCGTGATGCTGCTATTGCGGCAGGTGCACCAGAAAATTGCATTCAGTGGATTGAGGTACCGTCTATGGAGGGAACTAATTCACTTATGAATCATCCAGGTGTTGCCACAATTTTAGCAACTGGTGGTAATGCAATGGTACGAGCTGCATACTCTTGTGGAAAACCAGCATTAGGTGTAGGTGCTGGTAATGTTCCAGCATATATTGAAAAATCAGCTAAGGTTGAACGTGCGGTTTATGATATCGTATTATCTAAAAGTTTTGATAATGGGATGATTTGTGCATCAGAGCAAGCCACAATTATTGATACAGAAGTTTATGATGATGCATTAGCTAGGTTTAAGAAGTATCACGTTTATTTTGTGAATAAAGAAGAAAAAAAGAAGCTTGAGAAATTTATGTTTGGTGTTGTTGGTGGAAGCAAGGAGATTAACGAGGCTAAGCTGAATCCTAATGTTGTTGGAAAAAGTCCACAGTGGATTGCTAAAGAAGCAGGATTTTCTGTTCCAGAGGATATTGTAATTATTGCGGCAGAATGTTCAGAAGTAGGACCAAAAGAACCACTTACTCGTGAAAAGCTATCACCAGTATTGGCAATATTAAAATCTAAAAATACGGAAGATGGGATTTCTAAGGCAGAACAAATGGTTGAGTTTAACGGGTTAGGGCATTCAGCAGCGATTCATTCACAAAATAGTGATATCGTAGATGCTTTTGGAAAAAGGGTTAAAGCAGTTCGGATTATCTGGAATGCACCTTCAACTTTTGGCGGCATTGGAGATGTATATAATGCATTTTTACCATCACTTACACTTGGATGTGGCTCATACGGTGCCAACTCAGTATCAAACAATGTAAGTGCAATTAATCTGATAAATATTAAAAGAATAGGGAGGAGAAACAATAATATGCAATGGTTTAAGGTACCTTCAAAAATTTATTTCGAGCCAAATTCAATTCAGTATTTAGCAGAAATGAAAGACATCAAAAGGGTTACAATAGTAACGGATAAAATGATTGAAAAATTAGGATATGTCCAACGAATTTTAGATGTGCTTTATGCTAATGAAAATAAGCCAGCAATCGATATTATATCTGATATCAAACCAGATCCCGATGTTGATATTGTTTATTCAGGATTAAAGAGAATTAGAGATTTTGAACCGGATACAATTATTGCATTAGGTGGTGGTTCACCAATGGATGCAGCTAAGGTTATGTGGTTACTATACGAAAATCCAGAAGTTGATTTTAATGATTTAAAGCAAAAATTTATTGATATTCGTAAGCGTGCCTTTAAATATCCATCACTTGGTGCAAAAGCAAAAATGGTTTGTATTCCAACAACATCAGGAACCGGATCAGAAGTAACGCCATTTGCGGTTATTACTGATAAAGTTGCCCAAAAGAAATATCCACTAGCTGATTATGCACTGACACCAACTATTGCAATCGTTGATTCAGAATTAGTCATGAATGTACCGCCAGTTGTAACAGCTGATACAGGATTAGATGTATTGACACATGCAACAGAAGCTTATGTTTCAGTTCTTGCTAATGACTATACAGATGGTCTTGCGTTACAAGCAATTAAATTAGTGTTTGAATATCTTGAGAAATCATATACCAATGGTGCAAGTGACCCTGAAGCTAGAACAAAAATGCACAATGCTTCTACAATGGCAGGAATGGCATTTGCTAATGCATTTCTAGGGATTAACCATTCACTTGCGCATAAAATTGGTGGTATGTTTGGTACGGTTCATGGTCGGACAAATGCTATTTTAATGCCTCATGTAATTCGATATAATGGAACAATACCAGGTAAATTTGCTGTTTGGCCAAAATACGAAAGTTATGTAGCAGACAAGAAATATCAAGATATTGCGCGCTTATTAGGATTACCTGCAAGCACTCCAGCAGAAGGTGTAGAATCATATGCAAAAGCAGTTACACAGCTTGCTCAGAGATGTGGTGTTGAAATGAGTTTACAATCACTAGGTGTAAACGAAGCTGATTTCAAGGCAAATATTCATCAATTAGCAATGAATGCTTATGAAGATCAGTGTTCACCTGCAAATCCAAGATTACCATTAATCAAAGATATGGAAGAAATTTTAGAGAATGCTTATTATGGTAAAAAGATTTAAGTAATCAAAAAAAACAGATGTGCCTAAGCTACATCTCAGACTGTTGACAAAGTAATAAAAAACTTTGCCAATAGTCTTTTCTTTTTGATAAAATAGAAGTATAAGAAAAAATATTTGAGCATATCCTACAAAAAATCATTGAGTCAGGATATATTGATGCAACCCACATCAAAGCAAATGCAAATAAAAATAAATCGACGAATGAAGTGATTGAAATTCCACCAAAACAGTATCAAGCAGAACTACTCGCAGAAATTGATGCAGATAGAAAAAAATATGGTAAGAAACCAGTGAAGAAAGAAATTGATGCAGAAACTGGTGAAGTATAGGTAAGCAAAATAAAGACAAAGAATAGAAAAGTGAGTAAAAATGATCCAGAAAGTGGATTGTTCCACAAGGGAGAAAAGGAAAAGTGTTTTGCTTATACCGCTACAACAAGTTGTGATAAGAATGGTTTTATCGTTTCAACACATGTCACTCCTGGAAATGTTCATGATAGTGTATCATTTATGCCATTTTACGAACATTTGAAAACATTAAAACTCTTTGAAGAAATTAAATGCATTAGTTGTGATGCTGGATATATACCCCCCCCTATATATGTAAGACCATATTTGATGATAATCGCTTTCCAATATTCCCCTATAAAAGACCAATGACAAAAAAAAGGGTTTTCAAGAAATATGAATATGTATATGATGAAATGTATGACTGCTACTTGTGCCCTAATGATAAAGGATTAAAGTACAGTACAACGAATAAAGAAGGATACAAAGAGTACAAATCTAATCCCAAGGATTGCCTAGAATGTCCGTTGCGTCACTTATGTACTGAGAGTAACACATCAAAAAGTTGTAATACGACATGTGTGGGAATCATATGTCGAGGATGCTTCGGTGATGCAAAGGAACGGCATGGATTAAGATTCACTCGCTATAAAGGAATAAAACGCGTGACACATAGTGTGATGCTCACTTTTGCATGTATGAATCTCAAAAAGTTAGCATCATGGTCACACAAGTCCCCTGCTTTTCAATGTTTTTTTGACATGTTATTCATTTTTTATACAACAAAAGGCGTGAATCTCTCTGAGGCACGCCTTTTGTCAACGGTCTGAGATGTTCCTAAGCTACATCTGTTTTTTTATTAAAATAAGCAATGTTTGTAAGTTAAGGATTATCACAAGTAATAATGTGATAGTTCATTTTTATTTTGGCTTACAAAAACTGATAAACCCACAATAAAAATAGTAATATCCCACAAAAAAAGGACTAGAATCCACCGTCAAAATT
>JBOFTV010000051.1:0-5947 GCA_051652245.1 Culicoidibacterales bacterium
CTGGCAACAATGCGTTGTCTTTGCACCCAAGATTTTATTATTATATTCATAGTGTCCTCCTTCTGATAGTACATTAATTATATCATGCCTAGGCATGATATAATTAAAATCCATCACGCAACTATCCTATCACACTGGGAGTAGACCTTATCTTCATATAACCTGGTTTCGATAGATTTTAGCATTTCAACACTACTTAATCCACTCCCCGTCATCTTGACATAACTCTCTTTTCTTGTCCAAATTTTTGTAAAAAGACAATCTCTTTCCGATATTAGAGAATTATCTAAAAGTCGATTTTCTAATCTTGAAAAGCAAAGCTCCCCTATCTTTTTATCATAGAGTGCAATCTTCTCAACATCAACTCCAACTTCATCTTCATGTTCTACAAAAACGACAAAATTACCTGAGTGACTAATGCTAAAATGAATTTCTCCTTTTTTCAAAAATTTCTTACCACTTTTTGATACTTCAACACTAGCTTTATCAAGATTATGCCTCTCAAGGAAATCAGTTAACATTTTCTTCGAATATAACGCTTGGATTTGATCACTTCTTTTATGATATCGCTGGATTCTCTCTTTTTCACTAGGAGTTAATTTATTGTAAAAACCATCAATTTCAGTTGCCGATTTCGCTCTCAGATCCTCCATGAATATTTTCATTTACTAAACTATTTTTCCATCCTTCATTCGAATAATTCGGTTTGACCTCTTTGCTAATTCTTCCGAATGAGTTACCTGTACAATTGTCGTATTATATTCTTTGTTTACTTTTTCCAATAATGCTGTGATTTTAACAGCTGTTTGACTATCTAAGTTCCCTGTTGGTTCATCAGCAAACAAGATTTTAGGCTTCATGAAAAGTCCTCGTGCTATTGCGACACGTTGTTGTTGTCCTCCTGATAAATCAGAAACTCTTGTATTCTTTTTCTCTGTCAATGCTACAATCTCAAGTAATTTGTCTAAATATGTATCATCTTGATATTTTTTATACATTTGTGCAACAAAAATAATATTCTCTTTTACTGTTAGCATCGGTAACAAATTAAAGTTTTGAAAAATAATCCCCAAGTTTTCCGCACGGACTTTAGTTAGAGCCTCTTCTTTCAAATTATCAATTTTATTGCCTGCTATTTCAATTTTTCCTTCTGAAATATTATCTAGCCCGCTTAAACAATACAATAGCGTAGACTTTCCTGCACCACTTGGTCCAAGAATTGAGACAAATTCTCCTTCCTGAATCCAAATTGTAACTGAATCTAAGATTTTTTGTTCTGTTTGACCAATATTAATTACTTTACTGATATTTTTTGCTTTTATCATATCTTCTGCCGAGCAGACTCGCTCGACTTCCTCTCTCTCTATACTTTATTCTTTTTATCGGGAGTAAAAGTCTAATCCCCTAATAGTACCGTAGATGTAATTTTTCTTTCCATGCCTACATTTCTCAGAAAAATTACCTATAGGTCCTTAACCTTTTTGAACTGTTTTCAAAATATTCATTTTTTTCAAATCGAAATAGTTAGCTATCAACACTACCAATAGTGCAACAACATAAATCCCTATTGCTTGTTGCTGCATCATCATTGTTGTAAGAAATAAAATTGATTGTCCGATACTCATTGCAACAAACCAGTCAAAAAATTCTAAAACCAAAACCAATAATAATTCTGAAACGAGTAGCGCTTGTATTCCTATCGTTATTAATTGCCAAACATTTAAGTTAAAAAGCATTTTCTTACTTAAACCTGATGACCCTAGTGTTGCAAAAACACGTCTTTGCTTATCTCTTAAAATAAAGAAACTATTTAGTAAAGATAAAATACAAATAACCATAATAAAGAAGATAAAGAAGATTAAAATGCCTTCTAAACTCTGAACAAATAATAAATTCGCACTCCTTTGTTCACCTGCATCTAATACCCCTAGAATAGAATTTCCAAATTCGCCATAAAGATCATTCAAAACATTACCCGAATCTTTGAGATATATTTGTATTATTTTATCATCATTTATTTTACTATAATTGTCCCTACTCAGAATTGCTACATGATTAGTTGCGCTCATTGAACTATTAAAATAGCCTTTTATTTTAAATATTTCACCATCTATTTCAATTGTACTATCCAAATTATATTTTTCATACTCACTATCTAAATAAATTGCATTTAGTTCTAATAAAGCATTAAAATTTATAGCATCTTTTTCAATGTTGAACCATTCTAAATCCTCAATATTATCAATTGCTAATACATCTGTAATCATACCTTTTTCCTCTGTACCATATTTGAAATCAAGAGGTGCTAAAGGATAATTTTTCCAAACGAAACTTTCTTGAATAATTTCTTTGTCATCTAAATATGCTGTTATCTCTTTTTCTTTTTCTTTATCAATTGTTATCTGCTGCTCAAAATCCCAATTATTGTAGATATTCGTAACAAAAGTTTGAATCCCCAATACTGCTGAAGAAATTGTCAACAATGAAATTAATGATAACGATAAAATGACCTTCATTTCATTAACAATGCGCTCTTTATTCAATTGTTTAATTAGCTGTACATTGCTTTTTTGTGTATCGAATAATGTCCAGAATATTCCAAACATAATGTTAAGTCCTGCTAGGATAAATGTTAAAATATTCGGTGAGAAAATACATGCTACAATTGAAATAATCGTAATTATAATAAATGCAACTAACCCATTTTTTAGTACTGTTATTTCTCGACCTAGCACCTGCATTAATGCATTCATTTTTAAAAAGAGGCGTGCAATAAAGATATTTGTTGTAATTATTGTTGCTATCAATAATGCATATATTGTAGCGTATTGTGACAATTGTAACGGGCTGATAAGAAAGCTAATCAAACTGACAATTGCAAAAATACTTGTCATAATTAAAATATTCTCTGCCCACATCAACTTTATTAACTTTTTTTTTGTAACACCAATAATATTTAATGTTGAAAAGTATTGCACTTTCCCTGAAAATGACATCCTATAAAAACCATATAGAATATACATTGTAACAAAAATAATTATTGCATTGATAATCGTTACTACTAATTGAATAACTTGCAGCTGACCAATAACAATCATATTATTGCGAATGTTGTTAACCTCATAATCAGCTTCACTTTTTACAACTTTAGCATTTGTCCCTGCAAATACATTTACAAGATTTTCATCAAGATCAAAGTCTTTGCGGTATCGTACCTTATTGATCAAAAAGTTTGCCCCTTTTGTATCTTCCTTTGCAAAGAAATCCCCTTCTGCAAGCGCTTTAACGGTATATTTAAAACTATGTCCATAAGCCTTTATTTCAACAGTTTCTCCTATTTTTATTCCCTGTTTTTCAGCAAAGGAAGCTGATATAACTATACTATCATCTTCTAATGGATAAACTTCATTAATTGGAAACATATTAAAAAATGTTTCGCCAATACCATAGAAATTAACAAAAATAACTTCAGCGTCTTTTTCATAGACTACATTATTCTGTAGATATAACGTCTGCGTATCACTATCTACATCCTCCAAAAATCTTTTCTCTTCAACACCTTTTTTCTCTTTACTTTGAATAATCTGTGTTAATGACCCATACTGCTCAAAAAATTGGGCTTCGGTTTGTTCTGTAAGTATTTTATTAGCACTTATTGTTCCAAATAAAACACTACAAACAATAATTAGGATAAATATTGGCCCTAGAAATTGCATTTTATTTTGAACATAGTACCTTTTCAAGAAACTGAAATATATTCGCATTGTAATTTCCTCCTCGTATAATATACTTAGGTTTTAAAAAGGTCCTATAACTTTATATGACTTTGTGTTAAAATCTAAATGTTGCTGTGGATTGTTTTCATTTACTCCTTCCAGCTTGACTGTTTAAATAAGGGTTCAAGCACAGCTTCTATGTTATTGTTAATAAGTTAGATACAGCATTGACTGTTTATATACAACGAGGCTACAAACATAGGAGCATCTGTGGGTTCAAGCACACAACAAATAATAATAAATGAGGTGTTTTTTATGATCTGTGTTGGTATTGATATTGCCAAAAACACAGCGGCTGTTGCCGTCCAATTTGATACTACTTTCAATTCCTATTATACAGATAAAATTCAACATGGTAAACATTATTTTGTTGCAATTAATCATTGTTCGCGTAAGTTTGTTCGTATTTTATATAAAATACTTACGGAAAATATTCCGTATACTGCCCAATCATAAGTATCACTCTTTCTTTCCTCCATTTTTTTAGGCTCGCTGTAGTCTTTTTCTTGTTGTTCTTTTTTGAATAACTTCTTGTTCAGTTTTAGCTTGACTTTGAGGTGGTATAATAACCACATCTCCTACGACTTGCATCCCTTGTCCGATTATTAAAGAGTTCATAGTAGCGCGCTAATGCTTCTTCCATTTTTTTTACCAAGATAAATTGGGTTTCATTAAAATGATAGCTATTAACGTGTCTGACACGTATTTGTTCTACACCAATTATTTTGGCGAAAATAGTTCTATGATTACCATCTTCTGTTAAAAAATAGTAGTTTTCTTGGTCATAATAATCAAATTCCATAAATGTGGTAATGGTTCCCTCTTCGTATTTGACTTTGGTTGCAGGTAACCCATCCTCCACTAAGAATTCAAAACATTGGCTAAACCTATTTGCGCATAAACCTGTATAGCAGTTATATGTTTGTATCACATGCTCTAACCATGTTAGGTTACGATTCATTCGATCAGTTACACCAATGTTTTTAGTGCTGACATCCCAAAATTGTTCTTGGGATTTTTCACTAGGCATTAAGTCATAATAAAGGTGATGATATTTTCTGAGTGCTTCATCTTTTCTTTTTGGATATATTGTATGTACGTTAAAGAGTGTTTTTCTGTCTACACCAGCTTGTATTAATTTTTCACAACCTTCATTATTTTTGAAGCATGTTTTAGTGAGCAAATAATCCCTATTGTAATACCAAGTGTTATCGCCAATACTGCTATCATGCCTTGTGAATACATCCAGACAAATAGTAGCGATAAAAAATACATCATCAGCGTTGTGACTACTGTAACACCCGACATTGCCAAACTCCAGTTAAAGCTTAGCACAATTGATTGCCAGACTGCCTTTAGGGAGCCTTTTTTTATTTTTAATAACGCCGATAGTGGCATTGAAAATCCCCGTGATATTAACACCAAAATAGCCATAAACGTAATGAAAATAAGAAAAAACAATATGAATTGCTGAAGCAACGTTGGTAAAAAAATACTTGCTGCTACTCCAAGTCTCCTCCACGGAGCCTCGGGGTTTGATTTGTGTGGGATGTAATCACTACACCTAACACCTTTGTCAAACCATCCCGCTTCTTTGCCTGCTTCATTTTTAATCTTTTCTTTTGATTCTCCTACTAAAAAATACATCTTTCTTTCCTCGTTGGTTGGCATATTGCCTACCCATAATTCCTGACAAATTTTGCTTTTCGCTTCTATTTTTTCTATATTTTCAACCGAAGGTGCTCCAAAGTTTCTAAAAAGAAATGGTAACTCCGAGCCGATTTTAACAACCATATTTTTCTGTTGTACTTCTATTATCGTCTCTTCTTCTGCGTTAAATATCTGTAAGACTGTTCCAGTCAACTTACCACTTATCACCATGAATCCATTATTTATTCTTGTGGCGTATAATGAAAAACTGGAAATTACAACAGCTGCAAGTAAAAAAGTTAAAAGTGTGCCCAGAGCCTTTTTATAATCTGGACGAAGCACTCTTTTTAAGAGTGTTAATATAAAAATAACAATCCCTGTTAGTAAAATCATAATTCCACCAACACCTGATAACCCTTTATCAAATTGCAAAATATCTATATATAATGTCTTCGTTAGGAACTCAAAGAAGTTCTTAACTAAATTGCCATGTACCAATGTGATGAAAATCAAATTGCTCT
>JBOFTV010000052.1:0-1831 GCA_051652245.1 Culicoidibacterales bacterium
ATCTGCTAGAAGCAGGAGCAAATTATAGTGAAAATGATGTTTTTGGGAAGAGCTGTCTGGACTATGCGGTAGAATTTTATGATCGAACGGAATTTATTAGGCTAACAGAAGTATATGGTAAGGAATAAATTGTAAGATATGCGGTTAAACAATAGGTGTTAGATGTCAGACGTTGAAACCATCAAAAAAGAGAAGTTTATCCAAATGCACACTGGTGCTCCAAGATTAGCTTCTCTTTTTTTTGGTCCAGAAAACAGAACTATTTCAATAAGAAATTCTGTTCTCCTGCTAATGTGTTTTTAATGATATCAAGCATATTGAGGTTTTGCTTTAGCAAGGTTCCTAATAATGATTGGAGCGATAGCACATAATGTGCATGATTCTCACTTCTAAATGTCCCGATGAATAATAAGTGTGTATCTTCATACTTCACCAAGCGTTGGATGATTAAACGCTCATTCATATGATGCCAAAGGATTGGTTGTGGGGTAAGAAAGTAGTGAAAAACCTGATGCATTATTGTTTGAAATACGGTATAATGAGTTTGTACCCCAAGGGCACTTCTTCGCGTTGCTTAGGGCGATCTGCCGGATAGAAAGCTTGATACGAAAGCAATGCTTTCGCATTGTTTTTAAAAGTAAACGAGCACGTTAAGAAAATGTGAAACATTTTTAGTGGTGAATTTTGGTATAATGCGGAGTCTTTCAATAGGAAATAAAGGCACGATAGATATCAATGGAATATTTTCTTCTGATAGGGCACTAATAGATACTCGAATATCTGAAAAATATACTAGCTAAGTATACTAAATAGAACAAAAAACACTAAAAAAAGGGGGCGGAAAAATGAGGTTTTCATTTAACAAGTTATCAGTACTTGTAGAATCATGTGAAATAGTCAAAATGAATTTAAACATATTAGAGAATAAATTTGAAATAATCCTACAAAGCTATATAATTGATGAAAAAATACAATTGATTTTTAATGAAGTAATGAGTTGTGTATACGGTGGAGAAAGAGAAAAAATATATGAAGATAATGCAGATGAATTATTTTCACTGCTGGATTGTAGTATTTATGGATGTGGAAAGAGGAAATATAATATTAGCTTAGAGTTGGTAGATGAGGGCTTTTTTATACACGCAAAATCAGTCAGTTATAAAATCGGAGAAAAATATGAAGGAGTGCTGGAGCTTGATAGTGGGTTTAGAAGAAAAATTAATAAAGGACTTAGAAAACTTAGAAGTAAGCAAGCTTACTTTTAAAGAAGACAAAAAAGACAGCTTGATTATAATCTTGAAAACATCTGAAAAAAGCTACACTAAATTAACAATCAATAAAATCAATAGAATGTTTTTAGTTCATAATAAAGCTGTAAGTGATAAAACAATATTTAAAACAATAAGGCATCAAAAAGCTAAAGAAGTCATTATCGGCGAAATATCCGACCATAGCTGGTTTGAAAAAACGCGAACAAATACAGTGGTTGAATTTAATAACTTAGCAATCCACTTACATTTGATAGACTTAGATGCCACATTAGAAGAAGTGTACCCTGAAAATGCAAAGATATAAATGAGGTGGCTAGTATTAAATCAACAGTAAAAAAATTAGATAGTTATGTTAGCGGATCAGTAGTAGAAGAAATAGTTTTTGATATGCTAAATAACAGCTTAGAGATAAAACTACATACCCAGTGTGATAGGATAGTTGCGTGATGGATTTTAATTATATCATGCCTAGGCATGATATAATTAATGTACTATCAGAAGGAGGACACTATGAATATAATAATAAAATCTTGGGAAGAAAGACAACGCATTGTTGCCAG
>JBOFTV010000053.1:0-5632 GCA_051652245.1 Culicoidibacterales bacterium
TGGAATTGCTACTAATGTTTCTCCTTCTGGATCGGTAACTGTTACTCCTAGACTTGGGTTTATTTCATCACCCGTATTAATTGTCATTATTGGCTCTGTAACAGTAATAACTGGAACTTCTCCTGCTGTTACTGTTGCTATTGCTGATTTAAATGCTGTTCTCGCTGTCTTAACACCATATTCAATCGTGTATGTTCCCAAAGCGGCCTGATAATCACCCGTATCTAATATTTCTACTGGTGCACTTGTGCCATCAGATAAGTGAAACCCGCGAACATTTGCGGCTTCAATAATTGCTTCCTCACTTAAATCTACTTCGCTTACTCTTCTTGTAAAGTTAGATGTAAATATAACATATCGCTCACCAACCATTGCTTTTTCTGTTTCTGTTTCCACCACATATACCCGTTCTCCATTACCTACATTTCCATCACTATCCTCAGCAAGATACTTAACAATATAGACTCCCGATTTTGTAATATCTACCACATCATTAGTTGAGGCCTCTAATTTTATATCTTCAACATCTGTTACAGTCACTCCTGCTAACAAATCGATTGTTTCTCCTACCTTAACCTTTATTACGTCATGTTCTACCATCACTTGGGGAGGATTGCCACCAATGACTGTTCCTACAGATTTTATAGTCGTTGATTGATCTGCTTTAACTCCATACTCAATTGTATATCGTGCTGGAAATGCACTATATCCACCACTACTAATTACTTCTAATTCTGCTGTACTACCATCAGACAATAAAAACCCTCTAGCATTTGCAGCTATAATCATTGCTTCCTCATTTGTATTCACATCGCCTACCCGCTTAATAAAGTTTGTTGCAAAAATTACATATTTTTCTCCAATAATTGCTTTATCTGTTTTCGTTTCAATCACATAAGTTCTGTCTTTTGTAACAACATTTCCATCACTATCCGTTGCCGTATACCGAATTACTTGTACACCCGACTGGCTCATATCTAATTCCTTATCATTAGGTGTAATTAAGTCTCCATCTTCTAAATCCAAACCAAATACGCCTTCATAGATGTCAATTTCATCACCAGCTTCTAAAACAATTATATCTTTATCCATCTCAATTTCAGGATTTTCCCCCTTAATTACCGTTCCAACTGCGGAGGCAGTGAGTTCTCCCACTTTTATTGCATCACCCATCCATTTACCATCATCTCGCACACTATATTTCAACGTATAAGCACCCTGGACTGCTTGGTATGTACCATAATCTTCAACTTTAACACCCACTCGCCTAGCATTATCAACCACATATGCCCTAGTATTCGCTGCTTTTAGCACCGCTTCCTCGCTTACAACAACTTGACCAACTCTTTTTGTAAAATCGCTAGAAAAAATTACATATTTATCACCATCTACAAGTGTTGCTTTTTCCGTGTCTGATTCAATAATATACGTTCTATCTACTTCGTCAACATTTCCATGCTGATCCGTTGCAATATATGTCATTAACTTAACCCCTGTTTCAGATGTATCCAATTCTCCACTTGCAACGGGAGTAATATCTAAATCTTCTTTATCCCATGCAGTTATATTTGCTAAAACATTTACGGTATCTCCTTTTTTCACACGAACAACTGGTGTCTTATCCGCTATCACGGGGATTCCACCACTCATAACATGGACATTAATTGTCTTTGTCGTTCCTTTTGATGTTTTAAAGGTAACCTGATAAATACCTTCTGTTGGCTTAATGGCTGACATATCTGTAACAAAAGTTAGTAATTCGCCATCGGTTAATTTCCAAGCAAAAGCATCTGCCATATGATTTAACCTCGATAGTGTTAATGCTCCTACTTCATAGTCATTAATCTGAATATTTTTAGCCCGAATAGCTTCAAGTTGATTAGCTTCAACTACTGTATTTGCATTAACTACTGCAACTCGAACATTGTTGCTTGAATATCCAACCCCCTCAACATATACATCACTAATATTATTTAACACTTTCCCCACTGTATTAGGTCTAACAACAACGT
Source organism: Culicoidibacterales bacterium (assembly GCA_051652245.1). Taxonomy (GTDB): domain Bacteria; phylum Bacillota_I; class Bacilli_A; order Culicoidibacterales; family Culicoidibacteraceae; genus BHER01. The sequence continues at coordinate 2,013 of JBOFTV010000053.1, forward strand.
CAAAGTCTACTCTACTTACCTCTGATCCTGAGACAGTTTCATCAATCAAAAATGTGATGTTTTTTCCTGAAATTTCACCAGCCGTCAATGATTTTGTAACACCATTTTTATCAGTTATCTTAGCATTTCCAAGATAATCTAATTCATTTGGTAATAAATCCGTCAATTTTTTCATATTTAAGACAAAATCACCTCCTGATTCACTTACATCTATTGAATAACGTAATTTCTCTCCTTCCAATACAGTAGAATTACTAACATCCACATTTTTACTGTTATAAACTTTCATTTCAACATTTGGTTTTGGTTCTTGAGGCAGCTTAGTAATTGCAAGAGCTTGTAATGCCGTTGCAAATCCTGTTGATCCTGTAAACCCCCAATATACTGATGATGACTTAAATTCTGTTCTATAATCATAAATTCTATGTGTTTTAGTAACATTGTTGGCTGTTACCTTCAAATAACCATCTGTACCGTTTACATGCGGTGTCCACTCAAAAGTAAAATCATACCAATTATCTACGTCTAATCCCATTCCTTCAAATGTACTAAACTCTTGATGATTTGCTTTTCCTGCTGCCATATCTGTATAAACAAAACCAATGTGCCGATTTCTGTTCAATAATTTTTTCCTAATATTTTCGCGCCAAAATATCCCACCATCTAATTGTGTACCTTGCACACTCGACTCATCATAGTTAACATACGTATCCAATTCAAAAGATAAAGCATTGGCAATTCTTACATCCGTTGCGACATCTGGTCGCCTATAAGCACCAATAGCTGCTCCTGCACCACCTATTGCATTATATCCTCTAGGGTCGTTATGAAAAGTCAATGTCATTCCATCCCCACCTATTTGGCCATCATTTCCACCCATCTCTTTAGCTGTTGTCCCACCAATGTATATTTTTGATTCATACACAGCTGGCTTTGTTAAATCTAATTTTTTTTTTGACCATACTCCACCTTTTTGCGTCCGTTCATTATCCGTGACAACTAAGACATTTGCTGCTTTTTTATCTATATGCGAGTTAGCCCCCTCTGCAATTGTAAAGTAGTCTATAATATTAATCCCACCAACAGGTGGCTCCTTTTTAAATGGTGTTTCTGTTGGTGACAGCGCTACTGCATCCGGTTGTTCAGCCTTAACCTCCACAGTTATGTTTCCCTCAACTGCTATCAAGCAGAGCCCTAAAGATATCAATGAATTAATTAGTTTCTTTGTCATTTTTTATTTCTCCCTTATTTTATATATCATTGTTCATTTTATGAGAAGCAGTTGTAAAAGTCAACCGTATTTTGAATTAAACTTGTTTCACGCATATTTTTCGTTAAAAACAGCCATTAAAAACCCTTTCTTCAGATATTTGCGATTATTTGACCATTTATTCACAATTTTCCACATCTAAAAAAAGCCCCCCCTCCAAAGACTCTATACAGACTTTGAAAGGAGCACTATTTTTTTATTTTTCTACTAGGGGGAATAGATGAACTTAAAATAGCTGGGGGCACTGTTGACTGGCCGACATTTCTCTTGTATTTTGTCCTCTTTCTCATAATAATTGCTCATCTGAATTTGTATATTCAATAACGTTGACGTTCACTTTTCTTTTCAGCTTCAATTATTTGATCCACCCCACCTTTTGTATCGATTTCTTTATCATGGTCAAAGATTAATGAACCATCTTCTAAATCCGACCCAATAACTGCCAATTGCTGACTTCGCCCTCTGATTAAATATCATATGTATTGAAATCATTACCACGAGATTCAACATAAAGAAAAACCTCTTTGAGAAGCTTTTTACGGCTTTTTCTCAAAGAGGTTCACTTAACGGTTTTATCTATTATTTCTCTTTAGCTTTCTCCCAAGTAAAACAAGTGTTCCGGCCATTGCTAATAGTAGTGTTGATTGCATCGACTTTTCTACTATGCTTTCGCCTGTTTTTGGTAATTCATGCTTATCTGAATTTTGATATTCAATAACATTTACAATTACTTTTTCACCTTCTATTAATTGGAGCGTGTTTACATCCTGAGTGCTATCCATTGACAATTGTCGCACGATATTTTCAGTTGCTGTTGAACTTACTAAATAACGACCAACTTTACTCATATCTACCGCTTGCTTAAAATCTGTTTTTAGATTTATTGCATTAATCAATCTTATCCCGGCATCTTCAATAAATCCTTGCTCTGTTTTTTCTGTGTTTTTGATATATGTTAACTCCTTATGCGTCACAATAATTTGCGCTTTCCCACTATTTTCTTGTTCCGCTTTAACTGTTGCGTAAATTATCATTTCTGTTTCTGGCTCTGCTAAAATATTAAAGGTAATTGGATAAACTCCAACTTTCGGTCCATATTGTCCACGGTTCACAATTGATACCGCTACTTTTGTTTCATCATCCAGACTAAATGCTTCTGCCTTTGAAGATTCAATCACAGCTTCGTCTGCTGTATCTACATCTTTTATCATTTTTGTAAAATCTTCTGCTACAATAACGTAGTTTTCACCAATCATCAGCTTATCGTCTGGTGAAGTAATGATATAAGTTCTTTCTGCCTCTGCTGTATTGCCATCACTGTCAATTACTTTATACGTAATAATTTGAACACCGCGTTTTGTGGTATCGATTTCTTTATCATAGATAACTTTTAGATCACCATCTTCAAAATCAGAACCAATAATACCTTGTATTGGATTAGGATCTTCACCTATACTAATTTTAATTGGAGATTTATCGCCAGTAATTTTTGGTTTTTCACCATTTTTAATGACTTTTCCTGTGATTTTAATTGTTGTTGTTTTCTCTTCTTTAACTGCGTATTCAATTGGATATGTTCCAACTATTGCTGCATATCCACCTCTATTTAAAACTTCCACTTCTAAACTGCTTCCATCTTTCAATGAGAATGCTCTAGCATTTGCTTCCGTTATTACAGCTAAATCGCTAACCACAACTTTATCAATTAGCTTAACAAAGTTACTTGCAAAAATCACATAATTTATTCCGATTGTTGCCTTTTCTGTTTCTGATTCAATAACATATGAGCGATTAGTACTAACACTATTACCATCACTATCAATTGCTGTATACGTAATAATTTGAACACCTATTTTTGTCGTATCCACTTGACTACTTGGTGTTGAAACCAGCATCCCATCTTCTAAATCGTTAGCAACAACACCCACTTGTGTATCAACTTTATCACCGACGCTTACTTTCACAACTGGTGGTGTCAATTCAATTGTTGGAGGCATCCCTACTACTACTGTTCCAATAGCTTTCTTTTTCGTTGTTGATTCACTAACAACACCATACTCGATATCATATGCACCAACCACAGCTTTATAGCCAGCTAAATCAGTAACCTCAACAGCCGCAACACTAGCATCTTTTAGTAAAAAAGCCCGCGCATTCGCTTCCGTTATTACTGCCTGATTGGTAACAACTACCGCGCTAATGTGTTTTGTAAAATTGCTTGTGAAAATCACATAGTTTGTTCCGATTGTTGCTTTTTCTGTTTCTGACTCAATAACATATGTTCGATCTGCTGTTGTAACATTTCCATCTGTGTCCGTTGAAGTATACGTAATAATCTCAACGCCTGCTT
>JBOFTV010000054.1:0-47773 GCA_051652245.1 Culicoidibacterales bacterium
TCCATTTGACGAACTATTATAGCGGGTAGCGCATTTATGCTTTTATCTTGTCGCCTTTGATTTTAAAAAATCTAACGCTATATCAGAAATGGTCTTTATTCACATTAGAATAGCCTTCTGCTCGGTTTTGTTCTTTCTGTTGAAGGTAAACCCGTTTGGCTCTGCAAGGGCTGATTTGATTGAAAATATCTGGGTTATTGAGAGTAGATATGATGTAACGTGTACGGAGTTTATCAGTAAAGAAAAATAAAAACGGCATTAACCCTTGTTATTAAAGGGGTTATGCCGTTTTTTAGTTGTTTTTAAATGTTGTACACCAGTTTTTCGTCGTGGACTAATTGCTCGTGGGTAATAATGGCTTTGGTTTGTTTTCGTGATAAATACATCACAATATTTCATTCAATACTCACTGGCCCTTTAATAATGCATCGTATTCCTGATACAATTCTTACAGCATGATTAGCAAGCTTATCAAATAGCCTAACTTGAAAAAATGATGGTTTTATGTAACCACTGTTACGGTTTTATTTCCGACTCCAATTTGAAGCGCATCTTTCAACGCATTCCCTTCTAAAAGAATACTATTAATTTAGTCATTTTAATTAAGCTGTTAGTTTTTCTAGGTAAGATTTCCTGAGTTTTACAGGTGTTTTATCGTTAAAAGATGAGTGAACTCGTTGTGTATTGTAGTAGTTATAAATGCAATATATTAAGTTTTCGTTAAGATCCAATGCAATTTCATACGCTCAATGCTTTGTTATTTCTCCCTTGAGTTTACCCATAAAGAATCCCATTACTGCATTGTCATCGGGTGTTCTAATCCGAATCATACTCTGACTGACTTTGTTATTTTTACAGTATTCTGTAAATGTTTTCGTACGATATTGGACTCCTTAATCTGAATGAAGTGTTACTTTTTGTTTTGCACAATGCAATCTCAAGCGGATTTTTTTGCAAGGTTGCATCGATAAAACGACGTACCCTAAATCAGACTACCAATAAATCAAATGCATCCACTATTATGTGAATTGTGTAAACTAGATCCGGTTAGGATTCCTTCTATTATATCATTTTTAACTTTGCTAACTGAGCATCTTCTTAAATTCCTTTAGCTGGATCCGTTTGGTACTATTCACTCTTCCAACTTTTTAGTGTTCCAATATCTAAACTTAATTCTGTGTTGCTGCTTTTACCCTCCTACCTGAGAACCGTAGAAAATAGCAGTCACTTTTTCAGTGGCTTCGCAACAATGCATTCATTTTTTTTGCCATTATAATTTCTTATTTCGGGGTGCATTATATTATACCACCTCACTATCACTATCTCACTAAATGAGTAGTTCACTAGCTATTTTAAGATATTTTTTGTATAATATGATTATAAATAAAATATTAAGATTGTGAGGAATCATACATGCAAAAGTTCTCCGTGGGCAGCGCTTCTGAATTGATGAATGAAATTAATTCTTATGATAATAAGAAGGTTGTCCACTTATTTTTAGAGCAAGGTCGTAATATTATTGACCACCAAATTGATTATGAAGTTGTGGTCACTCCCGTTGCCGGTAAAATTAGTTGTTCTTGCTCTTGTAATAAATATTCGCTAACTCTTCGCCCTGGTGAATTCATTATTTTATCCAAAAATAAATTACTTAGTATTTCAGCGATTTATACGAGTGATATTATGATTTTTACCAAAGATTGTTCCCGTGCCAGCTAAAAAAAACTTGATGAAATCATCAAGTTTTTTTCCTTTATCTTTTTCCTGTACTCGTTATTTTTTTTCTATCAGCTGTTTGTTGTTATAAACATATGTTTGTTCCAACTTTGCTCCCCTACTTTGCAACTCATTGTTAATATAACGCTTAAATCTATTGTTAAGCTCTAAACCTGATATTTTAATAATATCTCCCTCATTAAGTTTGATTGCTCCTAGGCGCTTACTTAACGCGGCTACTGTTTCTTTTCCTTTAATTGAGGCACTTTTTTTAACGGTTCCTTTGTTATCCTGTATTTCAATACCAAAGTAGGTTTTTTCACCTAGATAATAGTGAATTGCTTCGTCTCTTACTTGCGATAAAAGTAAATTATCTGTGCTTTGATCCACATGCATATAGCCGTTCATAACATCGCTAATCCCTAGAATTTCCATTCTATTTTCTTGGATTTGTTCCACTAACTTTTTGTTTTTGTAGATGAAGCTACGCTCTCTTTGATTTGTTTTTGGTTGAACCGTATTATTGATATACTGCTTAAAGCGGCCGCCAACTTCTGGGCCTGATATTTTAAGAATGTCGCCTTCATTAAGTTTAATCGCTCCTAAGCGCTTATTTAACTCTGCTACTGTTTCTTTTCCTTTAATCGAGGCACCTTTTTTAACCGTTCCTTTGTTATCCTGTACTTCGATGCCAAAATATGTTTTTTCGCCTAGATAATAGTGAATTGCTTCATCTCTTACTTGTGATAAAAGCAAATTATCTGTGCTTTCATCAACATGAATATAGCCGTTCATGACATCGCTAATTCCTAGAATTTCCATTCTATTTTCTTGGGTTTGTTCCACTAATTTTTTGTTTTTGTAGATGAAGCTACGCTCTCTTTGATTTGTTTTTGGTTGAATCGTATTATTGATATACCGCTTAAGGCGGCCGCCAACTTCTGGACCTGATATTTTAAGGATGTCGCCTTCATTAAGTTTAATCGCTCCTAAGCGCTTATTTAATTCTGCTACTGTTTCTTTTCCTTTAATTGAGGCACTTTTTTTAACCGTTCCTTTATTATCTTGTACTTCGATGCCAAAATAGGTTTTTTCGCCTAGATAAGAGTGGATCGATTTAGTTCTTGCTTGTGATAAAAGCAAATTATCTGTGGTTTCATCCACATGAATATAACCATTCATGACATCACTAATACCCAAAATTTCCATTCTATTTCCCGGTACATTTATGTTAACTTTGACATCCAGAGATTGTGTATTAGTTCCCTGACTTTCTTTTGCGACCACTTTAACCGTGTATTCACCAATTTTATTAAAGTCTACTTTCGAACTAAAATCACTCGTAATTGTTCCCGGTTTGTTTATTGTAGCTGCAATATCTGTGAGGAATTGTTTTTCTGACACACTATTCAATAAATCATAGTCTTTCGTGTTTTTTGCTGTTAAGGCGAAGTTTTTCTCATTTCCTTTGACAACAACCTTAACAATATGTGTATTTGATTCGACACCTGCCTCTGTTGTCCCAACAACTGCAACCGTGTAAGTTCCGGGTTTGCTAAAATTAATTCCTGTGATGAAGTTTGATCTTATTTTCCCAGGGAGATTCATTTTCACATTAATATCTAAGAAAAAACGATCCTCTGTAATTGATGTTCCTACTGGATATTCTTGGTCAGGTTTTCCGGTTAAAACAGGTTTAACTTCTTTACTATCTAAAATCTGTGCTGCAATTGTTCCAAGCTCTGCTGTATCTGCTGTATCATATGCAAGTTCCCAAATGATTGCTCCACCAAAGCCTTTTGCTTTGGTATAATCGACTTTATGTTGAATTGATTTTGCATTATCATATGTAAAAAATTCTTTTTTATTTCCGTCATACATATATGGAACTTTGGCATCTTCATCCCATGATGCCGTCAAATTATCATGACCATTTGCGTTCGCTTCTGCTTCTGCTTTCTTCATTTGCCAGTGTGGTCTTAGTCCTGATGGTTGCGCCGGGTCATCCCATGTTCCACCAAGTGCTGCACCGTTTCCAGCAGCTCCAATTCCATTTTTAGCGACTTCTTTCCAACCTTTTGAATAGTAACCTAATCCAACTAATAATTTTTGTTTTGGTACATTATAAACGTTTGCATATTCATTCATTGCCCCATCAACCGTTAATTTTGGATCTACTGATTTTTTGCTTGGGTAGAGTGCTGAATGATGCCCTGTTTTGTTTTCCCATGCACCATGAAAGTCATAGCTCATAACATTAAAGGTATCGAGGTATGGGGCAACATTTGTCGGGTCAATAAAGGGCATCTTTGCATACGCTGCTGTTACTGCTGCACTTAGTTGATAATATCTATCATTTTTCTTTCCGGCTATTGTTATTTTTTCACGTAATTGCTTCATTAGTCTTAAAAATCGCTCTTGTTTAACGGGCGTATCTGGATATTCCCAGTCGATGTCAATGCCATCAAAATTATTATCTAACATGAATTTTACTAATTCATCTGTAAATTTATTCATTGCTTCTGGTGTTTTGGTTACAGTGTCAAATGCACCTTCAATTGAATTGTCCCAACCACCAATTGAGACCATTGCTGTTACATTATTTTTATCTGCTAAGCGAGTAATTTGTCCGATATAGTCTTTACCGCCTCCTGGGACAGCATCTGAAAAATCAGCCCATGGATCATTTGATTTTAATTTTCCGGTTTCTTTATCTACTAAGATAAAGCCGTAGTTGACATGTGTTATTTTATCAAAAGGGACATCCACTGGATCATAGCCTTTTCCATCAATATTACCGTTGTATGGGCTGTAATCAGGTTTATTTGGTTCATAGTCTGCTTTATATCCCTGCCAGTTTGCAAAATAGGCTACTACCTTTTTGGCGTTGAAAACTTTATCTGCTGCCTGCCTTTGAAAAGCATCTGCTTCCTCATCCGTATAAGCGGTAAATTGATATGTTCCCAATAATTGGGGTAAATCGCGAAGTTTTAACCACAAATCATGTTTTCCCGGTTCCTGCTTAGCATCTGCCCAGTATTGCGCCTTATATAGTGCGCCATTGTGTCTTGTAACACTTCCTCCAGCATAGTCTTTTGCTTGCCAGATGCTGCTATCAAAAATTTCTTGATCATATGTCATTAATTGAATTGTTTGTGCACCTAAGAATATTTCTGTTGCCTTGCCGCGTGTCCAGCTTTTACCATTATTATTTGACCACATTTGTTTGTCTGATAAATTACGCAAGACATTATTCTTGTCATTTACACTGAAGGTTAAATCGGTTTTCACCTCGCTAGTTCCTTTATTTGTTGTCATTGCTGATAGGGGGAGGCTTCCTGAAATCATTCCTGTTAATACTATTGCTGCTATTCCGTTTTTAAGGAATTTTCCTCTTGATTTCCTCAAGTTTTTCTTTTTCATTGTTATCTTCCTTTCGCTTACTATTCTGTACTTTTATTACTGTTTGCTATATCATCTTGTTATTAGTACGGCTCCATTATACAGCACTGAAAAATATTACTTAATCCACTTTTACTTTTTAAAAAAGTACTTTAATAACATTATATGTTATTTTTGTTTTAAAAATGTTTTATATTTTTTTTAGTGTATTAAAAATTAAGCCAGGCTTGGAAAATAGCGTCATTCAGATATTCACTCCTTTCAAATTTTTTTAGCCCCAACTATCAATTTACAAACAAAAAAAAGAACGTGATGGCCAATATCACGTTTCTTTTTAATTAGTAAATTATATTAACAATATTTTGATCCATTACATCACGATCTCTTTGTGTCAGATTTCGGCCAATAGAGACTATTTTTAGCTTCTGATCAGCAAATGCCCCTGCCCATAAATCGGTAATAATAAAATCAATTTCTTTAATCTCTTCTATTTTTTCAATGTGGATGAACTTTATATTTCGGCTAAATCTCAACATTAATGTGTCTTCAATATATTTTGCATATGTGTAACCAATTGCAAAGCAAAGACCGATGACACATATTTTTTCACTTGTTGGTAAACTAATATTTATCAAATTCAGAAGCTGTATTAATTCTGCTTTTGTAATCCTCATATCATACTTTTCTTCAAACTTTTGGAATATATTATTTAAGATTTCCCCCTCAATAACATCCAACTCTTGGCTTTTGTCCAGATAAACAAAGTCAAATGCGTTGTGGATAATCCATTTTTGGATTGAGAAAGCAATTATCATCTTGAGCTCTTTTGTCAGTACTAGGCTTCCCCCTGTTTCCGCGGAGATTAGTTCTATCAGCCAATTTGACATTGTATAAATATTATATTCCATAAAGTTCTTTGTTACCTGTCCGGGTACTTGTGAATTCTCAAAAAAGAAAATACAAAATATAATAAAGGAAATATCACCCTCCGAAAAATATGCTCCTGGCATTCTCTTTAAAAAATGGCTAACATCCTCCACACCTTCCAAATTTTCTGATAATTTTACCTGTGACTCAAATAAATTATTTTTGACTTCATGACCCTGCTTTATTCGTATCTTTGAGATCGCTGCTAGAAACACTACGCGCCAGATATATGGTCTATTAATTAATTTTAGAGATTGCCGCGCCATTTTCTTGTATTCTTTTAGATATGGAATTTGATCAATTATTCTTGTACTGGTTATCTCGTTGCATAAAACTAAATTCAGCATCGTAAAAAAGAAAACTCTGATTGTTGATTCATACTCACTTCTAATTCTTAAAAATGGTGTTCGCTCAAGTTCAACATTATTTGCTTTACCCATTATTTCAATTCTATCTAGTGCTTGTATCACTACTTTTTGTGAGAGAAACAACTTTTCTTTAAGCTTCTTAATTGTTACTTTCCCATTGACCAATAAATAGACTAAAATATTAAAAAAAGGCTCATTTACCCATAAATATGATTCACCATACGCTAAAGAATCGTAGTCAGGCTTTTCTAAAATTGTTCCTTCGCCTTTCTTTCCTTGTATTTTCCAGTTATAAGGTAGGCTGCCTTGCATTTCTGCAAGGTACTTCCTTACCGTATTAGTTGATATTCTATGACATTTAGCTAATTCTTCCGTCGTAAATATACGATTTTCTGCATATAATGTTGTTAACAGTTGAATTTGTACTATAATTCTATTGTGCATCTTAGCTCCCCATTCAATTTCATTCTTCATTTATTAACAATATCATTTGCTCGCAACTTCTGTCAATTTTTATTGTATATATTTATCCTTTGTGTATCATTTTTCACATTTTCACATATCCTAAAAAACACTTCCTAGAAATCACATTCCCACTGATATCTAGAGCTAGTATTTTGCTCATTATTTCTGTAAGATGCGTTGTTTATTACTATAAACATAGGTTTAATCAACACCTGCTTAATTACATTGTTGTGTCTTTTCCTCTAATCGATACATCCTTTTTAACTGTTCCTTTTTATTTTGAATTTGGATGCCAATAGGTACCGTGCAACATTTTTTGGCACAATAAATGGTATTTTGTCATTGCTGATAATGACAGATTCCCTAAAATTATTCCTGTTAATACAGTATAATTGTATGATATCAAATTATGATTCTTAATCCTGTTTTACTTTTTAAAAATGCTTTATCAATTTAATTATAATTTATTAATGCAAAAAGCTAATGGCATTTTCGTTTGCCATTAGCTTTTTACTTACTTTTTATTCTGCTTTCTCTTCTTCATTAAACGAGCCACCCAATAAGTTTTTAATTCATGAAATGGGTTTCGATTTTTTTAAATTGGCTCAGGGAATTTTTTATACCACTATTTTTTTCTTATAAACATAAAAAAAATAAGCATCCTCATAAAATGCTCATTATTTCCTGTGATTAGCGATTTCCCAAACTTACATAAACATCAACATGCTCATACATTGAGATGAACTCGTTTGTTTTAGATGCACTCACTACCGACCCCTTTGTTTGCTCAGAGTCAACGTAATAAACCTTATATGTTATCTCAGCATTTTTAGTCGTATAATCATAAAATATTTTTCCCAGTTCACTCTCTGATGTTCCTACTAAGCTTGTCATAAAAGGCCGACCAATTGAGTAGACTACCGTAATTGCCTTATTTTCACCCGTTAACCGCGTCCCCGCTGCTACTGATTGCGATATCAGCGCACCATAGGGGATGTAACTGCTATAATATTGCTTGGTTGTCACCTGTAAGCCCGTGACCTCCTGTGTCATACCCCCGCCCTGTGGTGCCGCTGCTGGACCTTTACCATCAGATCCGCCACCACTACTGGCACTTTCCATCGGAATATTATAAAATGAGGGCACAATTACCGCCTTACCTAAAGAAACCGTCACGGACATTTCTGTCTCTTTAGCAACTTTTTCAGGTGGGGCAATGCTTTGTGAAATAATCCCACCTAGTGCTATTGTATCCGAATCAGACTGTTCATATTGCATTTTTATTTTATTATCTTTAGCCCATGTCTCAACATCTACTTTATTCTTACCACTAAAATTAGGGACAGCAATATTCTTCTCATAGACTTCTTTTCCTTTTGAAAGATACACAGTTGCTCCCTCTTTACGAATATAGGTCTGATTGGTCATATTACTATTTTTAAATTCCAAGCGGAGAAATTTCCCATTCTCTTCCGTCTCACTAAACTCTTTAACAACTTTTAGATTTGTCATTTTATTTTTAGCAATCCACGCCTCAATTTCTGGGCCTTTCATCTTCGTAAAATCAGGGATTGGCACCACTTCATCCGGATTAGCTCCCTTACTAATTGTCATTTTCACAACGCTGCCTTTTTGCACACCTTTAGTTGGTGTAACACTTTGACTCATCACTTGGTTTTCATCAAATTCAATTGTAAATTCTGCTGTCCCCTCAATTTCAATGCGGTTTTTTAGCGCCCAACTACGGGCATCGCCAATCGGTTTAGCCACAAAATCAGGCATACTGACGCGATTCATGAGAAAAAAGATGAGAAAGACCGTCACACTTGCAAAAATGACACCACCCGCAATAATTCCGTAGCGCATCATTTTCTTCTTATGGTAGTTGTTATCGACTTCCGTTTCTTCCACAAAGTTTTCACGCCGCTTTTCTTGGGGCTTGGGTGGGGCAACTTTTACTGCTGGTTGCTCTTCTACATCAATTTGCTGCGTAAGGGGTGCTTTAATATTATAATCAACTAGTGTAATTTCATCGGGTTGCTGCTTTTTTTCATCTTTTTCGTCAACTAAGTCCTGATATTTTTCACCACTAAAATTATTAAGAAAATCACTCATAGCCTACCTCCTTTTTTTAAAGAAAAAATGTTTATGCTTCGTTCGTTACAGCACTGTTCTTTTCCATTTTTCCTTTTCTTAGGTAAATGATTTCATCTGATTTTTGCGCTATTTCATTAGAATGCGTGACAACGATGACACATTTATTGTGCTCGTGTGCAAGCCTTTTGAAGATGTCGACGATTTCATTTTCCATTTCTTCGTCTAAATTTCCCGTTGGCTCATCTGCTAAAATTAATTCAACATTGGTTGCTAGGGCGCGCGCAATTGCTACACGTTGTTGCTCTCCACCTGATAATTTATTGACACGTCTATCAGCTTTTGATTTAGTAATTCCAATGTAGTCAAGGAGATTATAGGCAACTTCCTTTTGATCCGCTGGTAGTTTGTTTTCCGTAATACTCATCGCGACCAAAACATTTTCTACTGCTGTCATGTAGGGCACCAGATTGTAACTTTGAAAAATGATGCCGACGTTATTACGACGATATTTTTCATAGCCAATTGTTTTGATGTCTGTTCCTTCATATGCAATCACACCACTTTTAGGGGCATCTAATGCACTAATGAGGGATAGAAACGTTGTTTTTCCTGAACCTGATTGTCCAAGAATTGTATAGAATTTCCCCTTTTCAAATTGGCAGTCAACATCTTTTAAAATATAGCGTCTATTTTCACCATCCTGGTAATAATAATTTAAGTCTTTTGCATCGATAAATGTCATCTTCTTTTCTCTCCTTTACTTTGCTGTCTTCACTATGGCTAAAGCATTATTTTTTTCGGGTTTAGTCGTAGGATATAAATCATTGGCACAGCTGTTGATATAATTATTGTGCTTAGCCCAACAAGATAAAACATGCCAATGTAAGATGCATCCAATTTAACGCTATATGCATCTAAAATCTGATCTTTTGAAAATTCACTGGCATATCCGGCCTCATTTAAGCTAGAATAACTATAGCCTTCACTGAATCGACCATCTTTTTTGCTTGATGCCATTTGATTCATCACCATTCCATCTGAGACTGCTGTTGCTATCATATTACCAGATACTAATGACAAACTAATGGCAATAAATGCCACGGCAATTACTTCGGTTACAATTTGAATCATGACCTTTATTTTCACTTCACCTAGTGATAAATAGATACCTAGTTCATGCTTTCGATCACGTAAAAATAAAACAATTAATAGGCTTAAAATAAGTAATGATGCACCTACAGCAATATATAGCGTATAGGTTGCAAGTGATTTCATTGTTAGAATTGGCCCCGCAATATTATCAAATCCATCTGATGATGTTACAATTTTATAATTTTTAGGTAATATAGGAAGCACTGCTTTTTTGAACTTCTCCATATCTTCGGGATTCTTGATAATGTAGACTGGCTGATAGTACTCTTCACGCTTGGCATCCTCTGGATCCATTCCGGGGTTCTGTTCCATTGATTTTTCTCGCTGAAACTCTGATGCTTTTGTGACAACTTTGTTGGGTACATAGACTTTGTTAATTGCTTCTGCTTCTCTCCAGCCCTTACTCATGTCGCCGCCTTTTACATTGTCTTCACCTTCCGTACCCGCTGGTGCTATTATAATTTTGGGGTCAAAAATACCAATAATTTCAAGATTAACATCCTCACTTGCGATAACTTTCACCTCGGGTTCTCCCGAAGTAGCATCTTGACCTTTGATACCACCATAATCATAAACAATATTTTTTAAGGGGACGGTATCACCAACATTTAAGTTATTTAATTCAGCTAACTGCATACTAATTAGCATCACATTTTTACCTTCACTTATTTCAGCATCTGTAAATACGCGACCTTTTGTCAGCTCAATCTTTTTCTCTTCAATATCCAATACCTTTGCTAATTCGACACCTTTTATGCTAACCCCACCGGCTCCAAAATCCTTCGCCCCCCATTGGCCTAGGGCTTCTGTTTGATGTATTTTAAGTGGACTAATACTTAGCATCCCTCGTGTGCTAAAATCATATGACTTAACATATTGACTCTGCCCGATTTCACGTACTTTTTCGACCGTTACAAGTTCTAATGGCTCCTCTACGTCTTGAAGTTTTTCATAATCAGGTTCAATTGTTGCAACGGGAGCAACTGCGTCTTTAATCGTCTTTTCCACATTGCTTGTTGCCTGCTGCACCGAGATTGCTCCCGCAATAACGTTACCCAAAACAAAAATCAAAATAAATAGAATTGTCGACTTCCCTTTCCGTCTTAGGACACTGGTCATCGCTCGCTTCATGTAATTCATATGTTCCATCTCCTTATAATATCTTTGTCTATCATTATACCAAAAAAAGTGAACTCGCTGTTAGCTTATTATAGTTTTTATTTTAGTATAACCACTTTTATTATAGTCTTTTACTGTTAAGCTACTGTTAAGGTATTAAAAAATATCCCCCCTTATCTTTCTGCAGCCTTGAGTTGCTTGCGTATACTTAGTCTAATAGAAGATGCTTGAAAAGATTGATTCTTTGATGTCAAAAAATCGATTAAAGGGACTATGTGCGGCTACTGCTGTAGCGATCTTTGCTGAGGGCTGCCTTTTTGGGTGACCCTCTGGGTGTGACCCAAATTGGGGTTATGGGGAGTAGTCTTAGTAAAAAGGACTAGCCACTCCAAAATAGAGGTTGCTAGTCCTTTTACTTATTTAACAAAGAGAAGTTGACCATTTTGCATTGCATAGAGTTCATCTTCTTCATATAATAGATTTTCATCTGTGTCCTCCATTGTAAAAAGGTTATCATCCGTTACCCAAATACAGGTTGTCCCCTTTGGAAGTTGGGCAATTTGTTGGCGTAATATTTGCTTTATTTGATTATTTTTAATTACTGAGAGCGTTAAATCAATGATTATGTATTCCGTTGGCACTAAAAAGCTTTTAGCAATTGCTATCCTTAGTTGTTCTTGCGTGGTTAATTTACTGACTTTTACTGTTGCCCGCTTGTTATCAATCCCGTGTTTTTCAAGTATGCCCGCCATTTTCTTTTTGGACATTTCAAGATTGTGGAGCGTTAGGTGATACCCGAGGTTCTCCATAGCTGTTAACTCGTGATATAAATTTAGCTCATTTCGCAGGATTGTAATTTTCTGCTGTAATTGCTGATTACTAACTAGTTGACTCACCTTTCTATCAATCAAGTATGCTCCTTCATAAGGCTCAATAATTTTCATGAGCAGGGCAACCATTGTTGATTTCCCTGAGCCTTTTAAGCCAAAAATCGTATATTTCTTTCCTTTTTGAAATTCGATGTTAATATTGCTGATACTTTTTCTTCCTGGGTGGGTGTAAGCTACTTTTAATAATTTTAGCATATTATTATTCCTCTCCTATTTTAGCAAAATACTCATTGATTGGATTTACTGTTATGCTTAATATTACTTCAATTCCCATTAATATAGTGAGTGCTATTCCCGTTAATATTGGGATTATCCTATTTACTGTTGTTAAAACGTTAAATCGATAAATATGTGTGGAAAAGAAATATTCTGTTCTAGCATGGACTGGCTCATAAAATTGTAATTGGACTAGCGATGATATACCACCATACGTCAAGATAAATATTTGGTAACCAATAATGATTGAAATTAGCATAACACTACTTATGATGAAGATATTTAATCCTAGTAAATGGTACTTGGAGATGCCATTAATTTGAAGCATTAGTGTTGTTTGTCGTAGTTTACGATACCTTAACCAGTAAGCTAGCATAAATAAAATGCTTCCTATAATAAAAATAAAGATCAGCATCTGTGGCAACAGTTCTTGAATTCTTTGTCTAAGATATTCGTGTTTTGACTGTTCCTCCCTAAAATAAAAAGTATGTTTATTATCTGTTTCCCCAGGCGCTAATGTTTGTGTAATCGTTTGCGTAATGCTTGCTACTGATTCGTTACTAGGCTTGTAATCAAATACAATAGCGATTGTCGATTCGCTGATTCCCAGTGTTTTAAACAAAGTATTCCGCCCAATGATGACATTATCATCTGATTTGTTACTAGGCATACTAACATTCGTTATTGTACCAACAGCTTTTAACTGATGGGTCGTTTTCTTGGTTTGATTGTAGTAAGTAAATTCTGCTCCGATACCACCTCTATCTATGCCCATGGTATCAGTAAACCCTGATTTTTGCAGAAGAACTTCATTATCATTTTCTGGGAGGCGGCCAGTGAGGCTCGATACATCAAGTCGCTGTTCATCTGCTAGCAATAAAGTGCCTTCTATTAATCTTTCGGCTGGATCTTTAAGCGTTACGCCAGCTATTTGTCCGATTTCTTGAATTTCTATACCAACACTCGCTTCTAAAGATTGCCTTGTTTCTGTTATACTATCAATTGGATAATCAACTGCAACACTCATCTCCACGGTTCCTGCTCGATTAATATTATTACTTTCAAAATATCCTATTTGCCTAAGCGTAATATTAATCACATAAGAAAAAAGAAGGACTAATACCATGGTGATAACTATTAGACTTTGACTAATTAGGATAACTCTATTCCTTAATAGTAATTTTATTTGTGCTATGTTGTGCTTATTCATCCGTTTTCCCTTCCTCCTTTAGCCTGTATTCTGGTAAAATCATATAGAGTGTTGTCCCCAAACCACCTAAGGACTCTGCTAGAAAAACACCTTTTGTTAGCGCACAGACATGCTTAACTAAATTATGACCAATGCCATAGCCATCATTATTAATCCCTGCGACCTTGTATGTGTCACTATAGATTTGCTCTTTGACTTTTTGGTCAAGACCCTTACCACCGTCGGTGATTTTAATGATGACGCTTCCTTTTTTTGTGCTGACATCCACAGTTACTTTTGTCTCTTGTCCATATTTTATCGCATTTTCAATCAGATTACTGACGGCACGCATTAACCATAATTCGCGCCCTAAAACCAGACTTGTCACATTAGTATCATAGGTGAATTCAAGGTTATTTGTTATTTTGCTGTAGTTATCAACAGCAGCTGCACAGACTAACACCATATCTACAATTGCCGATTGATACATTTGTTCTGTTGCTGTCATCGTTAAAATATCATCGAGTGCGAGTGCCATTTTATCAACATCTTCTAATAGTTCACTATCCTGTTTCAACTGGATTTTTGCGCGCAGGAGTGAGAGAATATTCTTCTGTTCATGTGCAATAAAGGAAGATAGGCGGATATAATCGTCCTTTGATATTTCTAATTCTTGCCTGATTTGTTTTATTGAATCACTTACCAAACTACTTTCTTTAGATAAATCAAGAGAACCTTGCATATTCCGTGATTTTAACCACATCGTAAAAGCAAAAAGTGAAATCAAATAGATTAACACGTCTAAAAACATAATTTCGATAATTTGAAACATCGTTTTTGTGTAGCTAATTCTAAACATAATTGACCCTTGATATCCGTATCTTGGCTGGTCTGAAATCATATTTATTACAAAATAAATAATCGTAATCAGCGTTGAATAAACCAATAGACCTTTATATGGAATTAACTGTCTTGTTTCTCCGCTAAACATATTTTATAGCCCCTTCCTTTAATTGTCTCAATAATTGGTTTCCCGGTACCTTGTTTGATTTTCTTGCGGAGATTTCCAATATGTACACGTAAAACAGAGGAGCCAATTAGGACTTCTTCACCATAGATATAGTCTGATATTTGTTCATTTGTTGCTGTATTTGGATAGGAAATTGCCAGGTATTCTAAAATTTCAAATTCTTTTACTGATAAATTTACCTGCTTTGCTCCAATTTTTGTTGTTTTGGATTTTGGGTCAATTTCCATGTTGCCAATAATTATTTTGGGGTTGGCACGTCCTTGGAAGCGCCGTACAACTGCGCGAATTCGCGCAATTACTTCAATGAAATCAAATGGTTTGATGACATAGTCATCGGCACCAACGTCTAAGCCTAGGGCTCGTTGCTTAATTTCATCGCGGGCTGTAATGATAATTACGGGGGTGTCAACATCTTCGCTTCGAAGAAATTTGAGGATGGAAATGCCATCTTTATCAGGTAGATTTAGATCGAGGAGAATTGCATCATATTGCTCAACATAGGCTAGTTGTTCCCCTTCTTCGCCTAAATTACTAACATCAACATTGAAGCCTTCTTGTTCTAACCCCTTTTTCATTACTTTGGCCAAATTTATATCATCTTCAATAACAAGTATCCTCATTGCGTGTCCTCCTTAACTATTTTAATTGTAGCATCCTCTTGTTTAGTTAATGTTAAGAAAAATAGAGATTGAAGCAAAATCAATCTCTAGCTAGCTTAGCATTTTTTCTAATAAATGTATTGATGTATTGATCAATATCGCCCTGTTGGTTGTCCGTTAGATTATGACCATAACTTGGGAGCATTTTGTATTCAATTTGGCCAACGTTGGTTTTACTGACCCCAGCTGTTATGATTGGTTCAGGGGTTAGCTTGTCGTCTTCCCCTTGAATAATTAATGTTGGGATTGTTAATTTGGTAAAAATTGTCGTAAATGTTTGTGCTAAAAACCAGTGTCTCATGGCAATCACATGGGTTATCCAAACAGGAACTTTAGCGAGTAACTCACGCTGCTGCAAAAATTCTTCGACACTCATTTTGGTTTGCGCCATTTCACATATTAGCGCTTCCATGCTCGCTTTGCGCATTTGGATGTCCGCTGCTGAAAAGAGCACAGCTGGGCATAGGGCGATATAGCCATCAAAGGCAGCAGCATGCTCCTCTAACGTTAAAAATCCGAGGCAGCCACCAAACGAGACACCTAAAAGGAAGATTTGTTCATAGTTAATCAGTTTATCCACTTCCAATTTGACCGCCATAACATCATCAACTATTTGCTTTTTGGTTAATTGTATGTCGCTAGGGATTAGCTGTTTACTATATCTTTGATCAAAATAGATTACGATGTATTCCTGTTCTAAGGCTTGGTGGAGTGGCGATCTTTGGCAGGGTCCGCTGCCATTTCCTGGTCCTCCATGAAGGCATAGAATGGCAACTTTGGCTAGTTTTTTTCCTTTTATCCAAATGGGGAGTTGCTGATTTCCACTAATAATTGTATAATCTAAATTCATCTTTATTCCTGCTTTCTATTAGAGCTTATTTTCAATAAACGAAATAATTTGGGGCGCAATTTCATTTTTTTCATCTAAGTGCAAGTTATGTTCGTATCCATCAAGTTCGCTGTAGGTAATTAGCTTTGTGCTTGTCTTTGCTAAACCGTATTTAAGCATTTCAACGGGGGTTTGTTGATCTTTATTTCCCTGAATAATCAATGTGGGAAGCGCTAATGCATCGAATTCTGCTAAAAATGTTTTGGTAAAAAACCAGTTGCTCATCGCTAGACCATGCTGATAAGAAATCCCCATTAGGGCAAAAAAATCGGGCCTTTCTTTGAGCTGTTGGAGCGTTATTTCCGCTCCAATAATTTGACTTGCTTTAGCTTCTACTAACTTTTTGCGGCGGATACCATCGCTTTTACGAAACATAACTGCGGGACATAGAGCAATATATCCTTCAAAAAAATTGCTAAATCGCTGTATGCTTAGAAATCCTAGGCACCCTCCAAACGAAACACCTAATAAGTAGAGCTTTTTATCAGCTATTTTAGTGCTTATGCTTTGGACAACAGCAAAAACGTCATCCGTTATTTGCTGTTCACTGATTACTTCGGTATGTGATAAGTGCTTGTTACTGCCTTTTTGGTCAAAATAAATGAGCAGGTATTCTTGCTCTAGTTGCTTAAATAAATTTGCGCTCTGAAGATAGGCACTCCCCTTTCCAGGACCACCATGTAAACATAATATGGCTACTTTGGCTACTGTATTTCCCTTTATCCAGATTGGCAGGGTATAATTATTGCGACTGATTTGATACGCTTGATTCATTGCCTTAACTCCTTTTTATAGCTCTTTTACTAAATTATACGTTATATTTTTCTTTTTTCAACAAATTTTTCTTTTTTTATTGCATTAGTGTTAAATATGTGATAAAATTTTCTCTAATATTAGAAAAGAGAGCGGGAATTTAAATGCAAAGATTAACAAATATGATGATGTACATGCTTTAGAGGAGTTTTATCTTATTATTAGATAGGGCTCTTTCCACATTGTGTAAGAGCCTTTTCTAAGCATAGTACTTCTAAGTGTGTATCATTGTAAATTGTTAAATTATTGCAGTTTTCAAATTCTTTTGCACTAGAGTCTATCACCAGAATTGGTGGTGGACTCTTTTTTTATAAATAAATTGAGAGGGTTGATTTTATGTCTTTAAAGATTACGAACGCTACACTTGCCGTGCATCAAAATTTCTTGGGGGATGCAACTAATGCAATTGTTCGACCAATTTATCCAACTACAGCTTTTAAGTTTGATAATGCCAGTGCTAGCGCTCAGTTATTTAATTTAACGAAAGGGGGAAATATTTATACACGCCTAACTAATCCAACAAATGATGCTTTAGGGCAAGTTGTTAGTGATTTAGAAGGTGGGGTGGGTGGATTAGCATTTGCTTCGGGGGCCGCTGCTTTAACCGCTGTGATTTTTGGTCTTTGTTCCCATGGAGACCATTTGGTTGTTTCAAAGGCACTTTATGGTGGGTCCATTGCTTTATTAAATAATCTGATTGAACGCTTGGGGATTTCAACGACTTATGTTGATCCTACGGATTCATTTGAGGTGATTGCTAGTTCATTTACAGCTAAAACAAAATTTATCTTAGCGGAAATTATTGCTAATCCCAAAACCCAGGTTCTTGATTTGGCGAAGTTTTCACGGCTTGCTACTGCCCATAATGTTCCCCTTATTGTTGATAGTACGCTTACACCACCTAGTATTTTTCAACCATTAAAGTATGGCGCAGATATTGTGATTCACTCGGCTACCAAATATCTTGGGGGCCATGGGAATGCTCTTGGGGGCGTTGTTGTTGATGGGGGCTCTTTTGATTGGACTACGGGCAATTTTGAAACATTAACTTTACCTAGTAGTGCCTATCACGGTCTTTCATTTACCGATGTTTTCGGACCTGCGGCTTTTATTTATAAGCTACGCGCTGAAACACTAAGAGATACGGGGGCAACAATTAGTCCCTATAATGCAAATATCATCTTGACAGGGATTCAAACGCTCTATCTACGAACAGATTATGTCTCCAAAAATGCACTTACATTAGCTGAGTGGTTGCAAACTAATTCGGCAGTAGATTGGGTTGAGTATCCACTCCTTAAAAGTAATCCCGATTACCAGCGGGCTAAAGCGTATTTTCCAAGTGGTGCTGGTGGGATTTTAGCCTTTGGTTTAATTGGCGATGAGTCTGTTAGTGAGCGCTTTATTGATTCCCTTAAATTAGCAATTCATGCGGTCAATTTAGGAGATGTTCGGACAATTGTTTCCCATCCTGCAAGCACAACTCATCGTCAGCTTTCGCCAAGAGAACTAAAAAGTGCTGGTATTAGCCAAAATTTGATTCGGATTTCTCTTGGACTTGAATCACTCGATGACATTATTGCTGATATCAAGCAGGCCCTCAAGGCTGCAAAATAGATGTCACCATTAATTTTACATGCGAACAGCCCCATAAAAGACAGACTTGCAGGTCTGGGAATTGCGACTAAAAGTATTATTTCCGCTGATTTACCGCTACTTAATATTTGCATTTTAAACTTGATGCCCAATAAAATTGATACTGAATTGCAGCTACTCCAAATCTTAGGGACATCAACTTTTCAAATAGCAATAACTTTTATTTCTATTGAAAGCTATCAAAGCAAAAATACTTGTCCTCATTACTTACAAGCCTACTATCAGCCCTTTTCACAAATTCGCCTTAATTACTATGATGCCTTAATTATAACGGGAGCGCCTGTTGAACAGTTAGCTTTTACTAAGGTGCATTACTGGGAGGAGTTTACCAAGATTTTAGATTGGAGTCAAACCAATGTAGCAAGTACGCTGGCAATTTGCTGGGCTGCTCAAGGGGCACTCAAACACTTTTATAATATTGATAAAATTATGCTCCCGCGGAAGCGTTTTGGTGTCTACACCCATCAAATAGTTCAACCTCAAGATCCAATTTTGGAAAATTTGCCCGCCGACTTTAACGTACCGCACTCGCGCCATACAACAAGTAATCTGCAACAGATTAAAGCGTGTTTGGCATTAGATGTCCTTGCTTTGACGCAGCATCAAGAAGCCTATTTAGTTGCAAGTACAGATCGCCGACTATTTTGCCTTAGTGGACACCCTGAATACAGTATTGATACACTAGAAAAAGAATATCTTCGCGATTCTAAGTTAGGTCTTGGCAACCGACCCGATAACTATTATCACATGGATAAAATTATGTTTAATTGGCAAGCTGCTGCGACTCTTTTTTACCTAAATTGGTTAGAATATTATGTTGTTGGCACTAAAAAGGAGGTCTGATTTATGAATATTGAAGCATTTTGTCGCGCGTATGGCGTTAGTCGTCAAGGAACCGATTGTTTGAAGTGGGATGCCCTTGATGTTCGCTTTGGTGATGCACATCTTTTGCCTTTGTGGGTTGCTGATATGGAGTTTAAGGCTCCGACCCCAGTAATCGATGCCTTAATTACCCGCGTCAATCATGGCGTATTTGGCTATGGTATCACCCCCAAGCTTTATTTTGAGCATTTTGCTAAGTGGCAATGGCAGCGACATCAAATTAGCTTACAACCTGCCTGGCTACGTCACAGCCCTGGTGTTGTGATGTCATTGTACTGGTTACTTGAAATTTTTACCGCTCCTAACGATGCGGTCCTGATTTTTAACCCCTCCTACTATCCATTCTACGAGGCAATTTCACAGACAAAGAGGCAGTTAGTTACTTCGACATTGCTTAATACCAACGGACATTATCATATCGATTTTGTCAATTTGGAGCAACTTTTTTCCCAAAAAAAGGTGAAATTATTGATCCATTGCTCGCCTCATAATCCCACTGGTCGCGTGTGGAGTAAAACTGAACTTACAAAGCTTTATCACCTCTGTGCCACACACGATGTTATCATTATTTCGGATGAGATTCATCAAGATTTAATCATTGGCTCCCAGAAATTTGTTTCCGGTGTTCAGGTTGATGATTACAGCTATAATAAATTGATAATTGTCAACTCTGCTTCAAAAACATTCAACCTTGCAAGTTTGCTTAATAGCCATATCATCATTCCTGATGATGACCTGCGCCAACAATATGACCAACACATTAAGCGCTATAATCAAGTTGAATTAAGTGTTTTAGGACAAATTGCTGCGATGAGTGCTTATGAGGTTGGGATGAGCTGGTGTGATGATTTACTGGCTGTAATTAAGCATAACTATCAGTATGTTAAACTAACATTCGCACAGCATCTCCCCCAAATTATTATTGCAAATTTAGAAGGAACTTATCTTCTTTGGATCGATATGAGCGCTTATTTTAGCGAAGTGAATTTAGCCTTTTTTATCAAGAATAAATGTGGGTTGGCGGTTGACTATGGGCATTGGTTTGGTGAAGGATTTGGTGGTTTTATCCGCCTAAATTTAGCAACCCTGCCAGAACATGTCATCGCTGCAACTGAAAATATCATCAAACAAATTAACGTCCATACTCAAGTAAATAAATGAAAGAAGGAATAATATATGACATACTCAATTAAAAGTTCAAATATCGGATACCCAAGACTTGGTCCCAAGCGTGAATGGAAAAAGGCCCTTGAAAATTTTTGGAACAAAGTAATTAGCGAGGAGGAGTTTCGCGTACAGACGACACAATTGCGATTAGCATCACTTAAGGCGCAACAACTCGCTGGTGTGGACATCATTCCTGTTGGCGATTTCTCCCTCTATGATCATGTTCTTGATACAAGTGTGATGCTTGGTGTTTTTCCAAAGCGGTTTAACATCACACCAGAAACAGCAACAAGCCTTGATACCTATTTTGGCATTGCTAGGGGAACTAATGATGCTGTTGCTTCGGAGATGACGAAGTGGTTTAATACTAATTATCATTACATTGTCCCTGAATTAGAAAATGTTCAACCCTATCTTGTCGAAAATAGACCACTAATATTATATCAAGAAGCAAAAAAAATTCTAGGAATTGAAGGAAAACCCGTCATTCTTGGTCTTGTTACCTTCTTAAAACTGGGTAAATTATATCAAGTGGCACCCACAGCATGTGGTTGTGGTGGTAGTTGTCATGAAGATACAGGAGCTAATGAGGTTAACTTACGAGCGTTAATTCCCTTGTTTTTACCCATTTATCTCCAAATTGTTACAGAATTAGTTAATGCCGGTGTTAAGCATATTCAGTTTGATGAGCCGATTTTAGCGACTGATTTTCCACAGGAGGAGTTTACTTTTTTCGAACAAATTTATACAGCTATCAAAGAAGTTGCCCCCAATACCGAAATTATTTTGCAGACTTATTTCGATAGTATCCCCCTATATGACCAAGTCATCACACTCCCCGTTGATGCAATTGGCTTAGATTTTATTAATGATGATGGCCAAAATCTCAAGCACCTCCAAAAAAATACCTTCCCACAAAATAAGCAACTCTATGCGGGCGTTATTGATGGTAAAAATATTTGGCGGGCCGACTTAGAGCAAAAGCTCGTGCTTATTAAAGCAATTATTGCAAGCACCAACAAAACAGACATCATCATCCAGCCCTCAAACAGCCTCCTCCACGTTCCCGTCACAACAAAAACTGAAACAAAAATCGACCTCACGCTTTTAAACGGTCTCGCATTCGCCAATGAAAAAATTCAAGAAATCACCACATTAGCAACAGCCCTCACACACCCAAGCTTAGTTACCAACGACCTTATTTTAACATCAAGTATTGCTGTAAATCAACTTAACAGTTCAGAAAGCCGAAATAATTCTGCTGTTTTAGCAGAAATTACTCAGCTAAAAACCTTTAATAATGAAAGAACCTCACCCTATGCCAAGCGAATTGAAATTCAGCATCAAAAACTCAACTTACCACTATTACCAACAACAACAATTGGTAGTTTCCCACAATCACCGCTAATTCGATCAACACGCGCAAAATTCCTTAAAGGTGAAATTAGCGCAGAAAGCTACAACCAATTTATTGATGAGCAGACAAAATACTGGATCGCGTTACAAGAGGAACTCGATATTGATGTGCTCGTCCATGGTGAGTTTGAGCGAAATGACATGGTCGAATATTTCGGTGAGAAGTTATCAGGTTTTATTACCACGGCATTTGGGTGGGTCCAATCTTATGGGTCTCGCGCAGTTAAACCGCCAATTATTTATGGGGACATTGCTTTTACAACACCAATCACCGTAAGACAATCCGCCTATGCGCAATCACTGACATCACGTCCCGTAAAAGGCATGCTAACTGCTCCAATTACAATTATCAACTGGTCATTTGTTCGTGATGATATCGCCTTAGACATTGTGGGCAATCAAATTGGACTAGCCCTACGAAAAGAAGTTGCAGCCCTTGAAAAAGCAGGAATTGGCATTATCCAAGTTGATGAACCCGCCTTACGCGAAGGCCTACCACTCCAGAAAAAAAACTGGCAAAAATATCTTGATGATGCTGTCTATTCATTTAAATTAACAACAACTGGTGTCCAAGATCAAACACAAATACATACACATATGTGCTATGCCAATTTTGATGACATCATTGAAACCATCAGTAATTTAGATGCTGACGTTATCTCAATTGAGGCCTCAAGGAGTCATGGTGAAATCATTCAATCATTTGAAAACTACCATTATGACAAAGAAATTGGGCTTGGTGTGTATGACATTCATAGTCCACGTGTACCCTCAACCACAGAAATAAAAGCAAATATTGAACGTGCCTTACGTGTTATTCCCGCCAAACAATTTTGGATAAACCCAGACTGCGGCTTAAAAACACGAAAAGAAGCCGAAACAGTTGCTGCCTTAAAACACATGGTTACAATCACAAAAGAAATTCGGAAGAAATACCAAGACTAAACAAAACGCTTACTATTTAACGTTTTACAAAGGGGACAGAAGAGATGAAAGCATCACTCCAACAAATGCTTAACACCAAAGTTCTTATTGCTGATGGCGCAATGGGAACTAACCTTACTGCGTTTCAAATTGATCATTGCTATGAAGCCTTAAACCTAACACATCCACAAACAATTTTATCAATCCATCAAGCTTATATTGAAGCAGGTGTAGATATTATTCAAACAAATACCTATAACGCTAATGCCATAAAGCTTGCAGCGTATGGTCGTGAACATGAAGTTGAGCTTATCAACAAACAAGCAGTCCTCATTGCCAAACAGGCCACTCAAAATTGCAATGTTTTTATCTTAGGTGCTATTGGTGGCATCCGTAACCCGGGAAATAAAGCCGCCAACATCATCCCAACATCACAAATCATCCAAGCATTTACGCAGCAGATTAATATTTTACTTGCGCAAAATGTTGATGGTATTCTGTTAGAAACATACTATGATGTCGAAGAATTAAAAACCGTTTTGCAAATAGCGCGCATGCTAACTAAACTACCAATTATTGCACATATCACAATGCAAGAAATTGGGCTTGCAGCCAATGGCCAGCAGCTCAATGAAATCCTCCCTCAGCTAGTTGCTCTTGGTGCTAATGTTGTTGGCGCAAACTGCCATTTTGGCCCCTACTACATGGAGCAATCATTTAAAGATGTTAAGTTAATTGCTGGTGCCACCCTCTCCGTTTATCCTAATGCTAGTAACTTGGGACTTGTTGAGGGTGCATTAACCTATCAAAATCGTCATGACTACTTTGGTCAATATGCACCAAAGTTTCAGCAACTAGGCATTGGCCTAATTGGTGGTTGTTGTGGGACAACACCTAGCCACATTCGTTCACTACGAAAGCACCTAATATCAACCCAGCTACTAGAAACCAAAACAACCACAGACACCAGCAAAACGACCACACAAATAAAGAAAAATCACCCCCTTAAAAAGCTAGAACAGCTAGTTACCCAACAAAAAACCGTCATTGTCGAACTAGCCCCACCAAGGACACTAGCCATAAATGACTTCCTAAAAAATGCCCAACAGCTACAACAAGCGGGTGTTGACCGCATTACAATTTCTGATAATTCATTAGCCCAACCACGGATGAGCAACATTCTCCTGGCAACAATTCTTGGACAAAGGCTTAATATCAAACCGATCATTCATTTAACCACGAGAGACCATAATATTTTGGGTCTAACTTCACAAATCATGGGCATGCACGCCTTAAATTTATTTGATATTCTCGCCATTACTGGAGACCCCGCCAAAATTGGCGACTTCCCGGGAGCCAGTTCTGTTTTTGATGTTTCCTCCTGTGAACTTATCAAATTAATTAAAAACTTCAACCACGGCCTCTCTTACACGGGAAAAAATTTACAAGAAAGCTCTGATTTTTCCGTAGCAGCGGCCTGTAATCCTAACTATCGTCACTTAAGCCAAACAATCAACGCCATCAAACAGAAAATTGCAGCAGGTGCCGATTACATCATCACGCAGCCAATTTTTGATGCGCAAATCATTAAAAATTTAGCGCGCGCACTCCAGCAGGAAAAAATTACAATACCCATTTTCATTGGTATTCAACCACTTGTTAGCAGCCGAAATGCTCAGTTTCTTCATAATGAAATTCCCGGAATTAGCATCCCTAAAGGCGTTTTAGCGCGGATGAAACGGGCAGAGACGACAGCAAATGAGCGACTTGTTGGCCTTGATATTGCCAAAGAATTGATTGATGAGACGTTACCGCTTTTTCAAGGTATTTATTTAGTCACACCATTTGCACTTGCTCATTTGAGCGCTGAACTTGTAAGGTATATAAAGTCATAGAAAAAGGAATAATGCGTGGGGCCTTCCCTAGCGCATCATTCCTTTTTATTATGGTTGCAATTATTTATCGTTATGTTCCGATTTCTTAGTAAAAATGGAAAGCCCTAGAATACCTGAAAGTGATCTAACACCAGTTACGAGCGTTTTATTCCACATGATCGATGGATTCTTTTTTTTCACTTTTTTTGAATTCGTTAATTCCCGCATCAATATCAGACCCAATCATCGTCCAATCAGATGCCAAAGCTACAGCATCTAACTCCTTGGCTGATTTTGAATTATTATCGTTAATTCTTGTTCCACCTGTGCCCAATATATTACTGGCACCTTTAATAAAAGATGACTTCCTCCATAGAAAGTTTAGTTTAAACATTTGCTTTCCTCCTAAAAATCGCTTAGTTTCTTATCTGGAACCGGAGCCATTGCCCGTTTATGCTTAGAACGATCGTGCCAGTGCTCAATGATTTTTAAATCTTTATCTGGGATTTTTCCACCCGTTAAATAGCGACCAATCAGCTCATATGTTGTGCCAATTTCAGCTTCATCCGTTTGATCTTCCCATAATCCAGCTGAGGGTTGCTTGTTAATAATCTTGGAGCAAACACCTAGATAGGTTGCCATTTCCCAGACTTCTTGCTTTGTCAGATTAAGTAATGGGGCAATATCAATCCCACCATCACCAAATTTCGTAAAGTAACCTAGATGCCACTCAGCGGCATTATCCGTTCCCACAACAAGATAATTCCGACTTTGAGCAATTGCAAATAAAGCAGTCATCCGCAGTCTTGCCTGCAAATTCCCCGCTAACACTTGGACACTAGTACTTTGGTCAACATCATTAAAAAAAGGGGCCATTGCCTCGAGCATTACCGCTTTTGATCTTGTTAAATCAACAAACTCATATGGTAACTGACAGCCTGCTAACACTTTTTTGGCATCTGCATAATCGCTGTTATCTCCATTACAAGGCAAAATAACAGCCAGGGCCTTGAGCCCTCGCACACGCGCTAACAAATAAGCAACTACAGCCGAATCCACACCACCACTAAGACCAACAACAAAACCTACTGCACCTCTAATGACCGCCTCTTTTTCTAACCATGATACCAAATAATCAACATACTTTTCCATCATCACCTACACCTCAAATTCTACTTTTTCTAATCGCTGATTTGGACGATAGCGTCTCCCTGCCTTGGCACTAGGCTGTCCATCTAATAGCACGGCATCACCGGTAAAACCAATAGTAACTTGCAGTAAACTAGCACCTACACCATACGTATTAACCGGTGTCCCCGCTTGTTCAAACTGCTGAATTTTGGCAACAGATAAGCCACCGCTAACCAAAATTTTAACATGCTGATAGTTTTGAGCATCTAGTGCTTCGCGTAAAGCAAAAACTAACGCTGAATTCATTCCGCGCGGGTCAAAATAGCCCATTTGATCACTATTCCTCATAAAATGTTGATCAACCATCGTTGGTGAAGTATCAATTCTAACACCCACTAACGCTGTTCCAAAATGAGCAGCAAGCCTTAAAGAATCGCTGATAACATCATTATTATAATCAACTAAGGCAATTAAATCCTCCTCTGGAAATGATAGCTTATAAGCAATTGCAGCGCGCACAACATCACCGCTAAATAACTGAATTAGCGCATGGGGCATTGTCCCCACTCCCAAATTACCCCACCACGTATTCATCGCATCTGTTGCCTGAGCATTTAGACCACCAATGTATGCTGCATAACCATCACCCTCTTGTTGGCTAAAGTGGTCATCACGGTCGCCCATAAAGACAACAGCTTTTCTCCTAGCAGCCTTAACCACAGCATAAGTATTGGTTGCAACTGAGGTTCGCCTTGCCAAAATACCATCAATAATTCCCTCTAGATGACCAAATTGCTGATAATGTCCGGTAATGGTTAACACGGACTCAAATGGTTCAATTTTATCACCATCATTTAGCGCTTTAATTTCCAATGTTTGCGGCTCTGTTGCAAATGTGTGTAAAATGGCAATTGCCTCATCAATTCCACAGAGGACGGCATTTTTTCTTTGAAAAAATTGCATTGTTACGATGCTATTGGCACAATGATCCGCCGCAATTTTAATCGTTTTTAAAAAATAAGCAGCACAAAAACGGCCATCCTCAATACGATTATCAAATTTAAACGTTGCATTTGTCAAGCGGCTAATTTTCCCTTGGAGCTTTAATTCTAACTCTTTCACTTCTTGTTCACACTACTTTCGTTCAAAATTACCGTTAACGCACAATAAATATTAAGAATTCTAATATAATTTAGGTAGGACCCGTACACCAGCGAGTTACTATCAAGAAAATCACGATAATTTAACTGTATCGTCCCATCCCGCTCCTCAATTAGCGGCAATGTATTCAGCGAATTCTCCGTCAAAAACGCCTCCATCTCATCAACATCCAACAAAAAAGGGGCACCCACCACAGCAAATATATCAATATTTTGTAAATGCTGCGTAAAACCAAACCCTGCTTCCCGCAATAGTTTGCGCATCCTTCCTAGACTTACACTTTCTAAATCGCAGGTAATTAAATACAGGTATTTTTCCAATTTATCTTCTGCAAGATAGCTGTGAACATGCCTAATTGCTGTTTCATAATTAGCTAACGTTAGTTTGACAAGCTCCTCTACTGTTGGGGCTTCCAGACCAAAACTTGTTGCAAAACCATAATTAATCATTGCTTATTCCTCCTGTTTTTCAGACTTTTATCTATTATACCATGTTAAAAAAATGAAGTATATCTCTATTCTTCATTTTCCACTCAATTTATAGCAATTCTGTCCAGCTTCACTTTACAATTTAGGTTCATTAACATTTCCAATATCTAATTTGTCTTTGTATTTTTCATAGACGATTACTCCTGCCTCACCATAAGTTTCTTCTATATTTTCAATATCAAAAAACTCTAATCCAAGAATTTTTTTTCGTTCTAATTCAATATTACTTCCAAAATTTTTTGCCATTACAATATTTCTCAGAAAAATATCATAATCCTTCACCTCATCAATTTGTAATACTGAGAACCCATGTTTTTTATAGAAGCATTCGAACATATAAGGTCTACACTCCAAAATAACAATATCTGCTGTTGCAGCATGTTCTTGTGTGTTCTTAAAAATTGAAATTGCTTCGGACAATAAAACTTTTCCCGGAAGAATTTCCTTAGAATGTTTATCATTTCTTCCAAGTTGGCCAATTAGATAAACAGAACAACTTATTAAATTATCTCTATTTTCTACAGCACTACCTAATATTTTTCTTCTTTGCTTTTTACTAAAAGACGCCAAACTTAGTGATGTTGTAGCTAAACTAATAAAAGCCATTATGTCAATGATACCATCTTCTAGCAAGCTTTTGTTTAAAAATAAATATGTTCTGGAAGTCGCCCTGTTTTCTTTTATACATGCCTTGCTTTTAATGAAATCTTCTAAATCCTTTTCTTTCTCACGTTCAAAATTATTAATCCCTTTCAATAAAATATCCTCTGAAATATCTTCAGAGGATATTAGTTGTGCCCAGTGTGATAGTGGAATTAAGACATAGTCAATTGTCATTTCTACCTCACCCTATTTGTTGTTGTTTTTAATTGCAATATTCTTTAAGTTAGTCAACTTTGATGTGAATCCTTTTAATGTCGTGACAGGAGCGTCGTCTTGCATTTTCTTCACAAATTCTTGAGAATCTTTAGGTGATACTACAAAATTCTTTGTAAAACTAGATGTTGCCATTCTAACTTCTCCCCTTTCTAATACAAAAAATACTGCATTCATATACTGCAGTTATTTTCTTATGCATTCAGTCTAACATAAATACTACGTTTTTCTATAGTTTTTTGCATTTTTATATTCCATTTTGGCTATTTCTGCCTCACTTGCCGTGATTTCTTGTCCTGTTTCTAAGTTAAAGACTGTTACATTCACCCCTTTAATAATTTGAGCATCCGCTAGGGTTTCATTGATGTTACCTGCTGCAAGTCCATTTTGTGATTTTTGGCTATCAGAGCTACAAAAAAAGGGGGTAAGTAAAATCTTACACCCCTTTTTTAATCATTTTATAAATATTTAAGCGTTATTCATCCAATATTAGTCTTAGCACGTCAACAAGATACACTAACTCTACTCCTATTTCATAATTGTTTACCCCATTAATTTTTATTCCCTTTCCAGTATGACATGCAGTAATTTTCAAAACCTTACGATCATTGCCCAACGCAAATTCAACATCAATCATTAAAATCGGCGTATGCTCCACGATTAAAGGCAACATCAAAGCAACATCAAAGCAGCTGTAGTCAACCCTAATCCCCTTAATTGCCTGTTGCTGCTGAAATAATTCGATAAGCTGTCGCTCCCTTGGCTTAATAAAAACATAAACATGCTTCATTTCCTTAATCTGCTTAGCAAAAAGTTGCAGCTCTTTTTCCACTTCCGGTGTATCAAGTAATTTTAGTAATTCACTATATCGTTGCCCAACTACGCCCGTATTCTTATTAACAACAGGAAATTGTTGTTTAACGACTTGTATGCCTTGTAATTGCATCTTCAGCTCTTGGAAGCTGCCAACTTCCATTTTCTTGCAAAAACGGGTAATTGTTGGTTCTGATAATCCAAGTTGACGTGCCATTTCACTAATTGTTAGCTGCGGCACTTTTGTGATATTAAGCATAATAAAATCAGCAATTTTGACTTCGCCCACAGTAAAACGATCCCGCTTAGCAACAAGTGCCTGCAATAAATCTTTCTCCGGTTTTTGCGCTTCTAATAACAGAAAATTACGTAGTGCCCCCAGCATTTTCGAATACTGAATTTTTTCTGGAATGTCAATTTTCGTATTAGCAAACACAAACGGAATCATCCTTTTTTGCACAGCAACTTCAATCTGAGGTAGAAAAAACTCGCGATAGCCCTTTAATACACCACCAATTGCGATGACTTCTGGGTTCATCATGTAGGCAATTGAAGTGATTGTTTGTGCAATCACCTCAATAAAATGCTGCATTACTTCAACACAAATTGGGTCATTTTCGGCAAAATTTACCATGAATTTTTCTAGTGTCCACGGGCTATTTAGCGGGGCTTTTTGCTCCAATTGCCCTAAAATAGCATTAATTGACCCCACTTCTTCTAATGTACTTGCCCCTACGGGCAAATATCCTACTTCCCCTGCACCAAAACTATGACCTGAAATCAGTTTATTCTCCAAAACATATCCACCACCAATCCCCATGCCAATTGAGAGGTAGAAAAGGCTATTTACCGTTTTAGCACTCCCAATCCACGTCTCGGCTAGAGCTGAACAATTGACATCATTTTCAACTTCAACAATGAGATTTGTTTGTTGCTCGATAAATTGTTTCAAGGGAAAGCCACTATAACCAGTGATTTGATCCGATGCATAGAGGATTTCACCCCTTTTGGAATCAACTTGTCCACCAGTACTTATGGCAACACCTGATAGTTCATATTTCAATTGATACGTTTTAATTTCGGGAATGATGATATTTTTGATTGCCGTAATATTGATATCTTCTTGGTGGGCAATTCTTGTGTAGGTTAGGAGGTGACCGTTCTCTTCAATAATTGCTAAATCAATATATTGTCCCGTAATTGTTAAGCCTAAAAATTTTCTCATCTTCTGTTCCCCCTCCAACTAAGTATTTTTTCCTTGTTCTATTATATCATAGCCCTATCTGATTGTCCTTTGTTTTAAATAACCAGTAGGATTGTCTTGATTTCTTTTGGTTTAAACACCAGGTTCAGCGGCTCCCATGTATCGTGTTTTCTTAAGCAATTCCCTTGTAAATCAACTTCATTAATCGCTTTCACACTAATTCCTAGCCTAATGGTCTCTTGGGCTACATTTTCTGTATGATTATAAAACCGCAGGCAGTAGCTGTTTTGACTTGCTTGTTCTAATGTTGAAAATGTAACTGTCTGTTTTTCCTGGACAAGAATTTGTTTGGTGCTTGTCTCTGTTGATGATTGCTGCGTTATAACCGGAATTCGAAATTCTTTTGCTAGTGCTGGACTGATGTCCTTTTGGAC
Organism: Culicoidibacterales bacterium; assembly: GCA_051652245.1. Lineage (GTDB taxonomy): Bacteria > Bacillota_I > Bacilli_A > Culicoidibacterales > Culicoidibacteraceae > BHER01. The sequence continues at coordinate 30,959 of JBOFTV010000054.1, forward strand.
AAGACTTAGACCATACGTAAAATCCCGTTTTCCTAGGCACTGAGCATCAGGTGTTGGAAATGATGGTCCCGCTCCATTACCACGCGTTCTAAGGTCTCTTCGTGAAAGATCGCCAACGCAGCGCAATAATGTTATCTTTAACTTGTTTGTTGCTTTCTCTAATTCATATTCCTGTAATCCACGATGAACAAACATATGCTTATTGACCGCAACAAAAGATTGCGTTGCTGCTGTATTTGATCGCACTTCTTTATTTTTCGCAGCATCAAATGTAATCTCCGCTAGGGGGCTGGTTTTGATAACGTCAAAAGCTGTATCAGCATAGGCATAATCAACATTTTCAACAAAAAAGTTGATTGTTACTTTCTGATCTTTAGCAAAATTATCAACCCTTGTCTTAAAACCAATCACACTATCCCCCCGCTCTAAGGTGATTTCTGTGGTGTAATAACTGGTAATTAGCTCTTGGCTACCAGAAAGTCGGTCTTCCGTCAATTGTGTTGGTGTTGTCAACTGATACTTAAGGACTAATGATTGCACCAGTGAACCATAGACACCATTTTCAACAGCAACCAACTTAGCAACATTAACTTGATTATTAACAGGTGGACTATAATTGTAGGTATCTCCTGCATCTAAACTTGCTTCCAACTGATGCTGATTTAAGTATTTCACTCCCGTTTCCTGATTTTCAATGACTAACGCCCCGTTTTCGACGCTAATTTTATAGAATTCATTGGTAATTACTTGCTCTGCTGCTACTACCTCCTCCGCCAAATCTGTTAAGCTAATCTGATATTTTCTACTTTCAATTCCCGTAAACTGATCATAAAAGGCAACCACATATTCAAATGTATGAGCGTATTGGGGTTCTTGAAAGATTCCCCGAAATAGTCCTTCTTTTTCCGTCCGCGAGATAATCTGCAGTGGGATTTTTGCCCCATTTTGGTCCGCTAGCGTCAGACTCCCTTTTTCTTCTTTAATTTCTGTAAAAATCGTCATTTTTACAACTTTATTCACAACTTCGGGCAATAAATGATGGGCATAAATAAGATGATTAAACTTAGCTGTTGGTCCAAATGTATAGGGATAAAGTCGATTCAGTGTCGTCTCACGATACTGCTCAATCGCTGTTTTAATTTTCTGGCTCCTGACTTCCATTTCTTGGTGAACTTCATCAATACTGCAACCACAAATACTATCATGCGGCTGGTTTTTTAACACTAGTTTCCAAAGATATGAGCGGAATTGCTCTTCCTGATCAAAATCAGCCGCAAAGACTCCTAGTGTCCCTAGTGTATGGGTTGCTAAATCTTCTGACTCTTGGTTTTGGACTTTTAAATATGTTCGCGTTGATAATACTCCCGGTAACAGAAAAATCTTATTGCAATCACGCTGTTGACCACTAATTTTGGGTTGCTGGGCTGTCTTTTTTCCTAATTGGTTGGTGAAATTTGCCATTGTCGTTTGTGCGAAAATTATATCAGGATAGGCATTTTGAAGTTCTGTTATTTTGGCTTTGAGGTCATCAATAATAATCGTGTGGTCTGCTCCATTCATCAATAAAAGGACATCACCCAAGATAAATTGCTCACTTCTACTAAGATATTCACCCACTTTTTCAACGATGTCTTCCGCCATTAAATATGTTTGATAATAGCCTTCAAAAAGTGGGAGGACAACTGTGTTTAGACAACTCAAATCAGCACCAACCCACGTGTTTTCATCCGTTTTAGTATCCGTTCCTCGCCAAATAAGACCATTTTTAATTCCATTAAGCTTAAATATTTGCGGAATTTGACTAATGTGACCAAAAGTATCCGGCAAATAAGCAATGTCATCATTTGAACCATATTCTTTGGCAATTTTTCGACCATAGAACAAATTTTTAATCAGTGACTCGCCCGAAACCAAAAATTCATCGGCCAACAAATACCACGGTCCAATCTCAATTTTCCCCGCTTTAATCTGCTCCAAAAAGCGGGCAAACACATCGTCTGAAACAATTTCTTTAAAATCTTCCACCACAACCGTCTGACCATCCAAAAAGAAACTCTCGACCTCGCCTGCTGCAATTTGTTCGATTACATGGCGCAGTCCCGTTGCCAGTTTATAACGGAATTGCTCAAATGTTTCATACCATTCGCGGTCCCAATGTGTATGATTTAGTATTAATACTTTCTTGATTTTCATCATTCTTCCATCCTTTAATTTTGTTTATTTTTTGAAGATACTGCCGTCAATTTGATTGAGTTCAATTGTTTGAGCTAGACTATAGGCACACGCCCGTGCTGCCATTACCCCCATATTTTGACATGTATATTGAATTCTAACTGATGACTGGACTTTAAATGTTGTTGAAATATGCCGACCTGCTGCAATATAATTGCTTATCGTGCTACAAACCATGCTCCGATATGGTATTTCATAATATTCTCCCGGCTCATATTTTGCCTTAAACGCATTATTTTCGACAGCCAATTCATCCGCGTGAACATCAATATACCAATCTGCTGCAACAATGCCATCAGCAAATTTCTGCCGTTGCAAATAATCCTGCTCATTTAACACATATTTGCCAACAATTCTGACTGATTCACGGACACCTAATTCCTTAGCTTCTTGCGCAATATACGCCCCCAAAAACCCCGGAATATTTTCCTTTAAAAATAAAAATAAGCGCCGCTGCATTTTACGCCCTTCTGATACATAGTGACTCATACCAACAATATCAGTTGTCTTGTACTCATTTTTTAACTGTGGTCCATTAAATGAGAGCACTCCGGGTTTTGTTGGTACCGAAAACCCCTGAATGTAGCGGGCATCCGCCTGATGTAATTGCTTGTTTTCCACTGCTGCTGCAAAAATAGCCAATAATTGTCCACATGCTTGATTTTGAGGCACATGGACAAATTCAAAGAAGGCATCGCTAATACAAGGATTAAAGGTGTAACCAATACTCTTACACCACATTCTAAGCATCGTTATATCAATTCCACCAATTTCAAAGCGAAATGATGTTGCTTGGTTAATTCCCGTTATCTCATCGCCAGCAACAGTTGGAATTTGCACCAACCGTGCCAATATAGCATCCCCACTACAATCAATGAAGCACTTCCCCTGTATTTCCCTTTGACTACCGCGACTATAAATTGTAACCCCGGTAATTTTATCCGCTTTCAATTGTGCCGCAATAACAATACTATCATAGAGAATTACGCCGCCCTTACTCCTGATTTCATCCTCAAAAACATACTTAACCGTCTCTGGATTAAACCAAAATGAATTCCCTTCAACCCGTAATTGTGTCTGTTCAAATGTTTCTAATTTATGTTGCATTTGTGTAACTAGTTCTGTATTTCTTGCAAATGAGGGCATCATCGGATTAACCAAGGCATTTGTCATCGTCCCCCCTAAACTGATTGTCTTTTCAATAATAACCACACTAAGATTGTTATTAAGAGCTTCAATTGCAGCTAAGGCACCAGACGTACCTCCACCAATAATTACCACATCATATGCTAATATTTCACTACTTTTTTTCATTTATACTTCCTCAATTTCTTTCATCATTTGGCGATTAGCTAACAGCGCATATTCTAATGCCCGTGGGTGAATTGTTGTTTTTGCATACTTCATGGAAAAATAATAGCAAGCAATTTCGGAAAGCTCTTGCTTTAAGTTTCGCTTTAAGATACGCCCTTGTTTAATGCGCGGATTAATGTTAGACGCTATTTCTAACCCCTCTTCATATTCAAAAACATGAAAAACTTCATGTGCTAGATGTAATAAGTAAATTTGGTCTTCACTAATTCCCAGCTGATACTTCAAACTCACCTCTGTTAGTTCTTCAACCGACCCATAATAAATAATCACTTCTTTGATACCATTTACAACGCGTGTAAGTGCCCGCCTATACGCTTTTTCATGATTTTTCTGCTCATTTTTTTCACAAATTAGGCTGAAATTATACGTTGTCAGGATATCCTCGAGGCTCTTATCACCAAAACTAACTAGAAATATGTCGACAAAGCGATAGACCCGTTGAAGGATATCGCTTACATCTTCCGTTAAATAGTTGTATGCAGGAGAGAGCGCTAAATAATCCAGATCATACTCCATCGCTGTTTTTAGGACAAATTGTTCCCTAACCATTATTTCTTTTCTCCCACAATAATTATTTTAGCATCAGCATCCACAAATTCCGTATCCATCCGAATCAATTCATGCAACTGAACTAATTCATGCACCCCCGAATAATCATATATCCGCTGTTCTGTAAATAAGTGAATGGCTGGGAGCGTTTGCCCCGCATCCGAATAAGTCGCAAGCTCCTCCACAATTTCGGCAATTTTCCCCGTAATTGCATCACAACGTGTGGTAAAAAAGGCCGCATTAACTCGGCGCATCACAACAACACCCTCATGATCACTAACAGCAATAACCCGACTTTGATGTTTGACTAAGCCAAATAATTTTTTTGTTTCTTTAATGCCTTGATAGACACTATATTTTCCCACACTTTCGACTTTGTTGACATCAGTTTCTGCCATTTTTATCGATTTTGCGACGTTTTGTTTCAATTCTTCAGCTGTTTTTGTATTTACTTGCATGTCCTTTGCCTTAAACTCGCTTGCTCCCGTAGCTGTAGCAATGATTTTATTTTTCTGTTTATCAACTTCGATTGTTACTTCAATTGTTTCCTCTTTGGCACCTGATTCCATAATCTTGGTGATAACATCATGGCGCAGTTTGCGGATATCATCATTGGTTGGATTAATCACAGAACGCTCAAGTTGCTCTCTAATCATCGCCATTGCCACACCTATTGTGGAAATATACGGCGCATTTTCGGTCAATTTAAAGTCGACACCTTGTTTTCGGGCAAGATATTTTGTTAACACACCGGCCGAACCACCACCACCAATAAGTGTTAAAAAGTCGAGTGTTAGTTCGTATTCCTCAACCATTGGCTTAACGGCTGCCCAAATTTTTTCACAAGCAATATCTAACGCTTGCGTCGCAATTAGCTCAACTGTTGTTCCACAATAATTAGCTAATGCTTCCCAGGCAAGGCGATTAGCTTTTTGGCAACCATAGGCATAGTCACCCTGATCAACATAGCCTAAAACATTTGCTGCTCCAGCGAGTGTATACGCATACTTGTTATCACCAGCTACGACAATCACAAAATCGTCTGAATCGCCTACACACGGTGTAATCAACTCAACCTGCAGATTTTCTCTTGCAATTGCCGAAAAGCACTCATACTCTAATCCCGCTAAATGCGCAGATCTTGGACCAACATCCGTGATTTTCTGCCCCGATATCCGTAGCATCGAACCACCTGCAACACCCAAAGTTCTAATATCAAGTGAGCGTAAATACGTCTTATGCCCGCCAACCTGGGCATTTTTAATCATCACTTTACCATCTTTAATCACTGAAATATCAATGGAAGTCCCACCAATTTCAAAGAAGACACCTTCTGTTACCTTCCCATACATCAAAGCACCCGCAACACCTGCTGCAAGACCAGAAAGCATTGTTAAAATCGGTCTTTTTCGCACTTCATTAATCGACATCACACCACCATCAGCACGCATAATCATCAATTCACTTTTAATCCCAATTTCTTTGACAACTTTTTCGGTCATATCCGCTGTCGCCATCATTTTAGGAATCAGCGATGCATTAATCACCGCTGTTGCTGTTCGCACCTTCAAACCATAAAGCTCACTTACTTCATGGCCTCCCGTGGCAAAATAGCCCTTATCCTGACACCATTTCACCCCTTGGATTTCATTGGCCGGATCATCAATCCCATAAGCCTGCGAAACAACAATAACTTCTGCTCCTTGTGACACTAAATCGGCCAATGCCTGCTCAACTCGCTCCTGTGAGAATTCATTCGAATTAAAATAATGATTAACAACCTTTAAGTATTTATTTGGTGCTAACGCAATATCTTTAATCGTCAACTCGTTTTTCGCCATTTTCGAATCGCCGATACCAATTACACCAACTTTAGCAACATCACCCTCTAATAATGCATTTGTTGCCTGCGTCGTCCCATGGGCAATAAAAACAACATCAGCAGCACTTGTATTCGATTGCGTTAAGATATTATCAATCAGCTCAATAATACCCTTAGCAACTCCCTCAACTGCCGTATGCGTTGTCGCAATTTTCGCTTTTGCTAAAATTTCACTCGTCTGATTATCAATCATAATCGCATCCGTAAATGTGCCACCTACATCAATACCAATTCTTACTTTTCTCATCTTGTTTCCTCGCTTTTTTTTTATATTATTAAACAGCTGTTGTTAGATTAATACCTAGAATAAAGACTGCATAGAGCAACACTAATAGTGACATGACAATTCCCAATAGAAATAACTTTTTCGTAATCTCATTAGGATCAATTTTTAAGAAGTTTGCTACCCAGATATTTTGTGAATTTGTCGGATCGCCAAAACCTTGCATATTTCCTGTGGCCCGTAACGCCCAAATAATGGCAATTGGTGAAAATCCTGCTGTGGCAAATATTACTGGTAACGCTCCACCAATTCCAAATGTATTAAGTGGTCCTCGATATAGAACAAGCGGTGTTGCCAGTGTAAATCCAATAACATAAGTAAGTGGATTAGTTAAATAGGATACCATAAAGGCAATTGTTGGCGTAATAATTATTGCTACAGGGAAGAATTGGAACCCTTTAATTAAGATACCCAAACCAATCAACAGTACAATTGCCCCACTAACATCCTGTGTCCCTTCAACAAATGCTGATGTTAACTGATTCATCTTTCCAGGCAATTTTGATAGAAACAATAAATATAAAATACCTAGTAAAATCGCAACTTCCGCTGGAACAGAAACCTTCGCCAATGTACTAGTCACAATAATCCCTACGGGAATCAACGGCGTAATTAACAAATACCAAGGACATTTATGTGTAGGTGCACTCACTTCAGGCATTTTCGCCCAAGCTCTCACAAACCCACCCTTTCTCACAGAAAAAATGATGTAGACCAACGAGACAACAAAGATAATTACAAAAATAGCAATCGACATTTGCGCAATTTCGCTAAAAGCTTTATTTGCATCATTGCCCATTGTTGGCGCTAAAATGGCAGCAAATGTTGCAAAATTGGCGGGATTCATAATTCCACCTGTTGATAATCCCAGTAGCACAATTGAACCAGCCAAAACCTCACTTAAGCCAACGCTTACCATAATTGGTAACGCAATTGAACCTACAAGGATAACTGCTCCTAGCCCACCAATTGATGAGAAAATCACAACTGTTGCAACATAAAAGACCAGCGCAATCACAAGTGGTCGATCACCTGCAAGCTCTGCTGCCTTTTTAATCAATGACTCAACAACACCACTTTTAGTCAAGAGCTTAGCAAAAGCAGCCCCGAAAATAGCAGCAACAATGGCACCACTAAGCATCTTCGCACCATCCATAATCACACCATTAAAAATCCCCATTTTAACAACAGCCTTACCTGCTGCATCGAGGCCAGCTGGCATATCAAATAACCCCGCAGCTGGTAACACCCCAATTGATGCAATTAAAGCCGTCAAAATACCCATCGCCGGTAACGCAATCAACGTCGAAATTTTCTTCTGAATCATCAGAACAATAAAAAAGATACTCACCGCAAAAATCAAAACCACTCTAACTTCGGGAAAACTAACCACAAGATTTGCTAAATTAATTTCAAACATAATAAATTCCTCCAATATTCTCTATTTTTTAATCATGTATTCTAACTGACCTAACATGTAACTTCGTTGAATTGTAATATTCTCATCAAAAACAATAATATCGGCATTAAGCCCTTCTGCAAGATAACCACGCTCTCCTAGTAAACCAATTTGCTTTGCCGGGTTATAGCTTGCCATCTTAACAGCTTCATGTAGCAGACACCCACTAAAAGACATCATCCGGCGAATATTCTCATTCATATGAATAATACTCCCTGCAAGTGTCCCATCTGCAAGTTTAATTGTCTGGTCCGTTTTCGTCACAGCATAGCCAAATAAATTATATTGACCATTTTCCATTCCCCGGGCTAGGACACTATCGGTAATTAGACAAATATTATTCGCCCCCTTGGTTCGATAAATAACTTTCAAAGCATCGGGGTGGACATGATGACCATCAGCAATCACCTCAACCATTAGTTCGTTAAAATATAACCCGGCACTTACAACACCCGGATTACGATGATCATGACCTGATGATGCATTATGAAAATGGGTCACATTGCGCAGTCCCGCACTTACATGTGTACTAATTTGAGCAAAGCTTGCACCAGAATGACCAACAGAGGGGCAAATTTTCTGACTTACAAGATATTTAGTAAAAGCCGTGTCAGCATTTTCAGGAGCATAGGTAATCAGCTTGATTTCACCATTTGCTGCTTTCACATAACGCTTCATCTTCGCTAAATCAGCAACAATAATCTGTTCGACCTTTTGCGCCCCGCAGTATTTCTTTGCTAAAAAAGGACCCTCTAAATGAATGCCTAGCATCCTTGCTCCAGCTTTTGTATCACCTTGGTATCCTGATAATTTCACCAATGCTTGCTCAATTATTGCATCCGAATCAGTCGTCGTCGTTGCTAAAAATCCAGTTGTCCCCTCCCTAAGCAGCGCCTGCTTAACCACATCAATTTGGGCAACACTTGCATGCATAAAATCAATACCTTCGCTCCCATGAATATGCTGATCAATAAATCCTGGTGAAATAAAATCCCCCTGCACATCCACGGCATCCACATCATTATTTCCCAGGAAATCCCCTTCCACAATCCGACTAATTTTTCCCGCCGTCATTTCCACGTAACCGCGTTTAATAATCCGATCTGGTAAAATAATTTGACCATTATACAACACTGTTTTCATTCAATCTACCTCCTTGATCTAAGCGGGCCAATAAATTCCGACAAGCACCAATCATTCCCGCATCATTACCATAATAAGCTAACTTTAATGACACCTGCGGCAAAATATCACTTGGCATTCGTAAAGCAATCTTCTGCTCCAAAATTGGTAAAAAATACGACCCCTGAGCCGAAATTCCACCACCAATAACAATCACCTCTGGATCATAAAAGCAAATAATCATCACAATTGCCGTTGCTAGATGGCTTAACACCTCATCAAATAATGCAATAATTTCTTCATCACCCGCATAAATTGCCGCAAATGCACTCACACCATCCCAAACGCCACCTTTACACTTAGTAACTTGGGCTAAAAATGCTCCTGTTGATGCCAGTTGTTCTAAATTACTTGTTCCTATTGGTAGATAGCCAATTTCACCCGCAATATAGTTACTACCATAATAAACTTGCTTATCTTGGACAAAAGCACCACCTATTCCCGTCCCCAGCGTCATTGCAAATAACGTTTTAGCCGCACTATTTTCCGCGCAATAAGCTTCCGCTAATGCCACACAATTAACATCATTATCAATATATGTTGGCAAACCAAGACACTCCTCTAAAATAGCCTTAAAAGCCAGCCCCTCATACTCGGGGATATTATGGGATGCGCCAATTATTTTCCCGTTAGCAACGTCAACTTGCCCGGCGGTACTAATAGCAATCCCGATTAACTTATTTGTTAATCTTAGCTCCCTAGCTATTGCAATAATCTTCTCAATAACGGCCATACCACCTTGATAAGCAGCCGTTTCCACCTCATACTTCACCATAATTTTCATCTGCCTATCCAGAAGTCCGTATTTAATCGACGTTCCGCCAATATCAAATGCTAAAATATAATCCATACTATTCTCCTTCACTAAACACCAATTGAAAGCCTTTTCCTAGAAATGCTTTATCTTAATATACCATGTTTCCCACACTTTGTAAATTGTTTTCTACACTTTTTAAATTAATGTAAATCATTTTCTTTTAATCCCCTAGCTAAAAAAAAGACTGGCCCAAATGGTCCAATCTCCGCTAAACACGCTCTACATTCCCTGATTATTTCTTATCCCCGTTTCGACGACTTTTCGTCCAATAGCAGTATTTGCTACCAAATGGATCAGCTTATTATAAACTGCTAGCTTTGGCTCAATAAAACGGGTGAACAAGTCCTTTTTTATGTATATCTTTCTCTCGATCACCTCAAAAGACGGCATCGCATAAAATGCTTTCCTTACTTTCTTTCTACTTAAAATAAACTCAGCATCTAAGATCAAAAAGAACTCACTCGACGTATACTTGAGTGCATTATTAATATTCTCTTGTTTCCCCTCCCTATTCGCCTCACGGCTAATATAATTTAAATTAGCTAGCAACGCTTTTTTCGCTAATTTTGGTCTACTTCCATCATCACAAATATAGACATGCTTATTTACCAAGACCATTTTTGTGGCTTCCATTGCTGCAGCAATCACCAGCTTAATATCCTCATCCCTTGTGCAAATCAGAATATCAACACTTGCTTCATCCTCGCTACCGATAACAATTCGCTCTTCCTTCCGATCAAATAAAAACAAAAAAGTAAACAGAATGAACACAAGTGTGCTACCCGTCTCTATAAAAACCAAAAAAAATGTAAAGCCACCACCCCATATTGTTGACAACTTCATCGTAAACAGCAACCTCCAAACCAGATAACATGCCACCGTAATCACTGACAAATAGAGATATAATTGCTTAATAATATTATACCTCCTAGCAAACCATGACAGCAAAAAAATTGTCCCCCATAAAAACATGTAAATAGTTATCCCCATAACTTTCACTCCCCTTTGTATCTAGCATACCATTTTTGCGATAAACTATCAATAATTAAATCCCTTTTTCACTTTTTGAGCAAAAAAAGTCATCATTCTGATCATACTCATAACGCAAAAAATTGAACCACTGGAACTATGGACAAAATTACCCAAAAGATAATCTAGAACAAAACAAAATTACACTAAATTAGGCGATCTCCATTTTCACTCCCTGGCCCGCTTTTTTTTAAAATCAATGATAACAAAAAGTTCTCCGCTATATTTCTTTTGCTGCATGTAAATTATTAGCATAAAAATACATTATCCGCATCGCCGTATCAACATCCGTTTTATCAAAGTAAAAAGCAACACTCTTTTCACCAATATTAATACATTTTGCATTTATGATAAGTCCCGTTAGTATTACTTCAAAGCGATAGCTATAGCCTAGTTGAAATTGATGATTGCGCGTTTTACTAATACTAAAACCAGCATAACTCATCCGCGTTGCTCGTAACAAAACGTCATCCACAAGCACTTCCATATCAATTGAAATACTTAAAGCCTCAGCAACTGAATCAACCTTGTGCCTAAATGCAACAGAAATCGCAAATAATAAACCATAAATATTATATATTGTCCATAGGCTACAAATAATTATTCCTGGTATATAACCACTATTTAATTCCCAGTTGATAACAGCAATAACAAGCGCACTCAAACACCAGCATAATAAAAGCAAATGAGGGATAATTACAGCGAAATCATTTTGCTTACTCTGGGAGAAGCTTTTTTGGGTAACGATAAATTTCTTTTCTGATTTTACCAGCTCCTTTATTATCGCACCTGCATGAATTGGGGCCATTAAGGTGTCATAAATATGCGACTCATTAAAATTTCTTGGCTTCCCAATTAATAAGTTAAAGCTAAGTGAAATAACAATTAACGTTGGGACAACAAAGTAGAAAAATGAGCGCATATCCATTTTAACAATAAATAGTCCAAACATCATAAACAATGTTGGTGCGATGATATAGACAAGCTTTTGAAAAGATGTAAACCAGTATAAATATAAATTAAGGTACAGTATCTTTTGAATTAGTGATAACTTTTTCAACTTTAGCGGATTATAAAAGCGAAACGTTTGCAGTGTTCCCCGTGCCCAGCGCTGCCGCTGTGACTTTAAATCAGCTAGTCGATACGGGGCCATTCCTAGCGCCATTATTTCATTCACATATTTAGTAATATAGCCACCCGCTTGTAAAAATAAGCCTGTTGCCATATCTTCGGTAATACTTTTTAAGGGAATTCCACCAATTGCCTCAATTGCTGTTCGCCTAATTACCGCGTTTGTGCCGATATGAATCATCGCATTATAAACCGATAATCTGGGTTCAATAAACCGCATAAATAAATCTTGTTCGTTGTGCATATTATTTTGCAGCAATTGGAACGGATCCTTATTATAAAATGTTTGTGGAAACTGAACCATCCCGACCTGCTCATCATTAAAATTAACCATTGCCCGTAAAATAATATCTTCTTTGGGAATAAAATCCGCATCTAATACAAGAAAAAATTCCCCCGTTGTCTGCCTAAGTGCATTATTAATATTACCAGCTTTTGCATTATCATTATTCTCACGGCTTAGATACTGCACATCATAGCGTGCTGCCTTTTGCTTTAATTCCTCACGATTACCATCATCACAGATATAAATTTTCTTATTGGCGTATGCAATTGTTTTAGCAGCAATAGCCGTTGCAATTACCAAACTGATATCCTCATTATAAGTACAAATAAAAATGTCCACAGTCGCCTTATCGGATATCTCACCCACACTACTTTCTGCTTTTTCAGTAGACAAAAATAAAAAAATGAAAACAATAAACACAAAAGCACTAACGACCTCGGACAAAAACAGCACTAGCGAAAAGAAGCCAACAAATCCCGTCTCAAAGTTCAACGTATAAATTAGCCGCCATAAAATATAAAACAAAACAATCATTACCGTTAGATAGATATATACCTTTTTAACCTTCTCCTTTTTTTTAGCTATCAAATATAATAGAAAAAGTCCCCCTAATAAACAAATATAAGCAATTATCCCCATAATATGCTCCCCCTTTGTTTTTAAGCATACCATTTTTTAGTTCATCTTTCAATAATTTTTATTTTTATTTTCACATTTTACCTAAAATAAAAAAAAGACTGAACTATTCATTCAATCAATTTCTCGGCGGGAATTAAACTAATACTCCACACTTTTCAATAATCACATCTTCATATAATTTAGCAAGTTTACGGGTAATTGGGCCGGGTGTTCCATCGCCAACTAACATGCCATCAATTCTTACAATTGCCATGACTTCACAGAGGGTACTTGATAAAAATACTTCATCTGCACTTTGTAAAAAGTCCACGGTAAAATCACCTTCAACGAGCTTAATCCCTGCTTTATTTGCACAATCGACAATTACAATTTTCGTAATTCCTGGTAAAATTAAATTATCATTTTGATGTGTATAAATAATACCATCTTTAACCATCATAATATTAGAAGATGAACCTTCTGTTACAATCCCATCACGGTGTTGAATGACTTCGGCAACGCCGGCTTTTGCTGCCTCATTTTTAGCTAAAACATTCCCTAGTAAACTAATTGACTTCACGTCACATTTCAACCATCGTAAATCAGGAATAATCACAACATCAACACCACTATTAATTTTCTCAACTTGGCGTGCCATCTCCACCGTAAATCCTGAGAGTACTGGTTTAGAAACACTAACATCGGGAAAGAAATGATTGCGGGCAATCCCATCACCACGACTAACTTGGAGATAAATATAACCTTCTCTAAGTCCATTAACTTCAACTAAACCTTTTAATAATTCCTCTAATTCTTCTACTGTAAATGGCAATGTCATCTCAATTTTTCGCGCACCATCAAAAAGTCTTTGATTATGCTCCTCTAAGGTAAACAAAATTCCATTATGGACACGAATTACTTCATACAAACCATCACCAAACTGGTAACCACGATCATGAAAATCGACTTTCACATTTTCGACATCAATAATTTCATTTTTCCATATAACTTTCATACTAAGTTGCTCCTCATTTTTTTCTTTTTTACCATTATACTACAAAATGAGCTTGTTTGGGGGGAAAAACTTTACTTTTTTAGATACCTGCAAACACAAAAGTGGGCTAGAGCTTAGGCAACTATGAACTTCTGATGCTTTATTTCCAGATAAAATCACAGATTTAGCTGCAGACCATTTCCATATCTTTACCCGTGTCAATTGCAACTAATCCTGCCGTGGTTTGGTAATACCAAAGTACTTTAAATATTTTTGTCCCACCAGGTAAAGTCACATCAAAGCCAACTTCAATATCACCTATTTCTCCCGGAGCAATTGTCATTGGGAACACATCTGGAATTATATACGCCTCAAGTACCTCACCACGACCACCAGAAAATAGTTCCATTTGCGGTTTCGACTCTTTTTTTTCACCTAAAATATCATAAATAATATTATTTTTAGTGATAACGACATCACTATCACTGACATTCTTTAGGGAAAAGCCAAAAACATGATGTGAATGGCACAATCGTCCGTCCTCTGAATCAAATTTACTAGTCGTCGTTCCAATTCCATTAAAAGCAATACTTATGCCCTCACTATTAATTGTCGTCCACGGACTCATCACGCGCCGATCACGCTGAAATGTAATTGGAGCATTGCTTTGAGAAAGCGATTTTCCATTATTTTTTTGATACTGGTAGCGATTAATTAGCTTACTATAAACAAACATTCCTCCCCAAGTACCAACAATTAGAGCAATAACGATAATAATTATAATATACTGTTTTTTCAACTTACATCACTCCTTTGATTTTTAATTACACCATCAACTATTTCAACAACTCGCATACAAGCTTTTGCTACAAGGGGATCATGTGTGACAATCAGGATTGTCATCCCCATTTCTTGATTAATACGTTGCAATAAATTCATCATTTCCTGGCTTGTTTTAACATCTAAAGCACCAGTTGGCTCATCTGCTAATAAAATTCCAGGGTTATTTACCAGCGCCCGCGCTATCGCAACCCGCTGTTTTTGACCACCACTTAGCGTATCGACATTTTTATCAATCAACTCGAGGCAATTCATTTGAGTTAATATCTCAATAACACGTTGCTTACGAATTTTGGGTTTAACACCTGCATAAACAAGTGGTATCTCAATATTTTCTAATGCGGTAAATTCCGCAATAAGTGCAAACTGCTGCACAATGAACCCAACTTTCTTATTACGGAACTCTGCCTTTTTTTTATCGGTATTGTAAGAAAAAATACTCCGCCCATCCAGCTCATAAACACCATTTGTTGGTGCTTCAATTCCCCCAATAATATTAAGCATCGTTGTTTTTCCACTACCACTTTTCCCCATTATTGCTACAACTTCACCCGCTTCTATTTCAAGATTCACATCCGTTAAAATTGGTATTTCAGCTCCATTTTTCTTTTTAGGGATTATTTTTTTTTCAATATTTTTACAGTATATTTTCACCATATTCCCTACTTTCTAATTTGTTTTCCTATTTCATCATTTTTTTGCAAGCGCAAGCATTTTACCATAAGACATAAGCCCAACCAATATATTAGCGCGTAGAGTAAGAACCTAATTATTTCTGGTTTTAGCTCAATAACACCATCAAAAATAATCGGTGGTGCAAATACCCACAAGAAAACAAATGCCAATTGGACACCCAAAAGGCAGAGTATTCCAACCTCGCTAAACTTACTTCGCTCGATGACCTTATTTGTTGCACCAAGACACATAAAAATTGCATCCTCTTTTAATGTTGTCAGTGACTTTTGCCTAGAAATAAAATAGACACAAATTCCCCCTAAAAAATTAATAAAGAAAAATTGACCCAGCTGACCAAAAAGTTGCATTTGTATGTATTGACTATACTCTTGCTTTTGCGTTGTAACATTCAGCACGCTGTAGTTATTTTTGACCAAAAGTGGCATTATCTGCCAGTACTGCTGTGTTGTTAAAAATAAATTATACTGTGTCGGTTCCGCCTCTATTTCTACTAGCACCCCTTTACCCTTTTCTAACAACACTTCCTCTTCAATTGAAATGTATTGCTCAATATAATCCTTCATCGCTAAAGTTGGGCTAATTGGGGCTAATGGGTGTAATTGATTCCTCTCAAGTACAGTAAAACTTGGCCAACCTGTTAACTTCGTTAGATCTGGTCGTGTTGATTTTACGTTACGACCACCGATGATAATTGACTCCCTATCATCATCAAAATTATAACTACCTGTAATAATTGAAATGTTTTGTTGCTGATACTCTGGCTGTAGTAGCTGCTTCGAGGTCGTATAGCTAATTTTCTGTTCCTTTAATTCCGTATCGATTAAATTTGTTTTGTCTTGATTAGCCATCTTTTCAAACCTAATTTGAATGTCATTGCTACCCAATTGCTTTTGCTCGAGAATACTATACTTCCTATAAAACTGGATAAATTCACCAAAAACGTACGTCTGTGACAACATGAAGGCTAGAATAATCAGTAAAAAAAGATTTAATATTTTTGATTTAACTAAGCGGTTAATAATATACATTACACATCTTCCCCCTTATTCAAAAACCGCTTATAATCAACTAAACTAATATAAATCAATTGAATTAGCAAAGCACATATCATGAAAATCAGATAAATAACCGCTAAGATGAAATACATCTCTACTCTCATTATCCCAAGTAGCGGTAATAAAATAATGGTGGAAACACCATTTAACGCAAACAATAATAGCATTAAAATGACACCTGTGCTTAAAAAATACTGACTATTTTTGAGCAGAAGATTCAATGTCCGCGCACCACAAATTTTACGAATCACTGTTTCATAATGATGTTTTTTCTGCCACAGGAAAATAGCCGATCCAAGAACACATAAAGCAAAATAAAAATGGCGTGCTCCAAATATATCAATTAATTCCACTATTTTTTCCCATGTTAGCTGCTTGTGTACCAATG
>JBOFTV010000055.1:0-4774 GCA_051652245.1 Culicoidibacterales bacterium
CTGAAAAACAAATAATGTAATGCATTTCTTTTCTCATCTGTGCTTACATAATTAATATCTACTTTCTTACGTAGTAGAAATTTAATTATTTTTAGTCTGTCTTTTGGGTTTTTATCCCTACAGACAGCTGTTTGTAACAGACTCAATTTTGAATACTTATCTACTTCATTTACATTTTTTTTATAAAATAAAATAAATTTTTTATAATCCCCTTCAGATGCAGCATCAAAACTATCTAACATTATCATCGGAACTTCACTCCTTTTATTTTGTATTACTCAAATTTTCTACTTCTGTTATTGGATGTCTTTTCACTTATGAATTTTTTGAGCTTCTCTAAATGTTTAAATATACTTTTCCAACTTTCACTGATTACAGGAGCATCATTTTCTAGCTCATTGGAAAATACTTCTTCAATAATTAGATTATCCCAGATATCGGAGAAGCTTTTTTCACTTGTAATTAGCATCCTGAACAAGTTGGAGAGCTTTACAAAATCCGTTCTTTTGTAGTTATCAGTAGGTAAAAGCTGGATTACAGAATAATCTTTCACGCTATTTTTTGCAATCAAAAATTTTTGTTTTTCATATTTCAGTATTATGGCTTTTTTCTCGTTAATCAATTTAACAGCTTCACGCATTTTAACTTGTTTATATGCAAGCATATCCTCAGCATATTTATCACGAATAGCCATCCCGCCTAAATCAAATTCTATCTCCTCAAATACGCTTAATATATCCTTTCCCTCCAGTCTCCCATAGTTAAACAAATCAGATAAGGAGTAAAAATATTGTCGTCGGGATGCTTCATTAGCTGTTGCAATGCAAAAATTACCGTTCCCTACCCTTTCAATCCAATAATTATTGCCATGGTATTTAAAGGATGATGCCGCACCTTGGAGCATATTTAATCTAATTTCTTCTATACTTCGCTCTAATCTTGCCGTCTTCATTCTCATCATTCCTTCTAGTAAAGACTTATTTCTTCTATTATTATTTCAGCAAACAAGTCAATTATTCTTTTATTGTTTTTCCCCAATATTTTACTTTCAAAAAATAATGTAGCCAGCTCAAACTGCTGTTCAAAGTATGCAGCTAGTGGAAAAATGCAATTTAAGTGGATAACGTCATTTTTTTTATAATATATATATCTTTTTTTATCATGTTTAAATAGTGCATAATCACACTCTATAAAAGTTTCAGCATTAATTTGTGTCGATGCTAGGTTTTTTCTACTACTAAATATAATCTTTTTGTCCAGTATTTCTATATCCTTATATATGTCATAGACACTTTGTTCGTTAAACGTAACTAGCTTAAAAAAATCATAAGGATACCTATAGAAGGTGTGCTCTAATTCTCTAGTATCCTGATTATAAAGTTCATATTTATTTTCTGTTTTTTGTAGTTGATAGAGTGTTTCTTTATATTTAAATGTGACTTTTGCATTAATTTCAAGATTATTAATGAACATATCATTTAGAAATAATAGTTTCGCCATTTTTTATCCTCTCTTTCTTTTCCTTGAATCATGTTATTCAATTTGTACAGTCAGCTCTTTAAAGAACGCTAAAAATTAGGCTGCTATATTATTTCTTCGATAATTATTCCATCCCATATTTCCAGTAATGATTGCCCCCCGATGTTAAATTTATTAAACATTTCCGAAATTGAACTAAATTGATATCTCTTAAAACAATTAATAGGAAGGAGCTGCGTCAAAAAGAAAATATCTGTTTCCTTTTTTGCTATCATTGCGCTAAATTCACCTGACTTTATCCTAACAGTCTTATATGCTTCTAGTATCTCCTTTATTTTTTTGATATTTATATCTATATAAGCTAATCTGTCGTGGGCATACTTGTCTCTAACAAACATTCCTCCTAGATCAAATTCAATTTCATTAAAAACATCTAAGAATGCTTCTCCCTCCAATTCCCCATAATTTATTAGGTCTGACAATGAATAAAATGATTGTGGCATTGCACCTTCAGTATCAGCTACAAAACAAAAATTGTTATTCTCAATTTTTGATACCCAATATGTCTGATTATTATATGTAAAGTATGACTCTGCCCCTTGTAATAAATTATGAATAATCTCTTCTATACTTCTCTCTAATTTTGTTTGCATAATACTTTCCTCAGCTCCTTAAAACTCCTTTATTTTCTCAACTATTATTTCATTGAATATTCCAAAAAAAGTCTTTTCTTCGCCATCAATCACTTGGGCATTCTGAAAATCTTCATCCTTGAATTTTTTTTCGGAATAGGATGAGACCGGATAAATACAGTTGAAGTGGCTCCACCCATCCATTTTAAAATACAAATACTTCTTGCTTTTATATCTTAAAAATGCATGGTCTAACTTTATAAACAGTTGTATTGATAAATCTGAATATGCATGATTAATTTGGGCATCACATGTAAAAACATCATCTACTAACTCAAAATCCTCATACAATTCCCACATCGATTTGTTATCAATTTTAACGAGCTTAAAAAAGTGATACGGATTATTAAAAAAACTATTCAAAAGTTCTAATTCTTCCCCTTTGTAGAAATCATACCTATTTTCTACTTTTTTCAAAAGATATAACTCATTTTTGTACTTGAACTCAATTTTTGCATTTTTTTCTAGGAAGCATATAAAACTATTAATTAAGCATATCTTTTTTGCCATTGCATTTCTCCTTTGCTAGCTGTATTTAGTGCTGCACGTCATCTTCTCTTACCATCTTTGCCAAAAGGTGTCCTTGGGTCACAAAATAATTATACCGTATTTCAAACAATAATGCATCAGCTGTTTGTATACCTTAATACCTTTTTCACTTATTTCATGGTCAGTTAATCTAATTAGAAAATGCAAGATTCTTTTTCTGAAAAAAAGCCCTACCCCTTTTTATACATATTAACTTAAATTTTATTCTGACTTATATTCCTCCACTAGCTTAATAAACTTATATTTTTCTTTAAACATTGCAGCGTAATCAAGACAAGTTTTCCCAAATACATCATTATTTCTATATTTAGCACCTAAATTCAACAAATATAAAAATATTTCTCGAACTTTCACTAAATGGTAAAATACAAATCATAATTAAATTTTTTTTGTCCACTAAACTATTAAGATTTCAATTTTTACATTTCAATTAAATATTTTCTCCAACCCAAAGTAAAAAGCATCTTTTTACTCTTAATATATAATCCCGTCCCTCGTAAATCAATAAATACATTATAACTCTTTCCATTTTCAGATTTCATACAGCATCTTTCCAATGACTCAAGTTCTAGGTAGACAGCATTGCGAATCACACTATAATCTATATGAAATTCATTCTCATACAAAAATGATTCTACACCTTCAAAATAAATTTTCATCTTCTTATCACGAAATTCATTATATATTTTTATCACGATTTCTCTCTTTAACACATTAAAACTCACTGATTCTATCTGAGCATCCTTCACATAAAAATCAAGTTTTTCTACAACTGATTTCATTAACATTATCTCCTCGTATAATATATTTAGATTTTTAAAAGCTCCTATAACTTTTTATACTTCCATGTTGTTTGGATATATAAGAGGGCTTATTCTAGATATGAAACATATGCAAACATCTTTAGTTTCTCCGGATTTCGCTTCGAAAACATCCAAAAATCAACTTCTTAATAAATGATTTCCATCCCCTCTATTTCCGACAGTAATTCTTTCGAATAAAAATAAATGATAAAATCACGAAATTCTAGTTGGATGTTTGTAATTATTTCTACCACCGTGTCTTCCTCGGATATTTGCCCCTTGATCATCATTTTTCTATTTTCTGTGATAATTCCATCAAAAAACGTATTTTCTAGAGAAATCTCTTCATTTTTATAGTCAATATACAACTCATTTACATCTTTAATTGTCCATTTTATTTTTTCTATTTGGCTATTTTTTAACATAATTAGAAGCTCATCTCTATTTTCATTTTTAAAATATATTGAACAAACTTCTAAATTTTCCAAGTTTTTTATTTTTTTTATTAATTTCTCTTGTGAGGCTACTTTCAATGCTCAACACTCCCTTATATTTATTCCCTATTTTATAGTCTAATCGATTAGAATTTATTAAAAAATTTCTTGTCATCAACTCTAAAGCAACATTGTATTGATTTTTAGCACTCTTTTTAACACTACAAAGTAAGAGTGACTGCAACTCTATATAGATGTTTTCATTTTCATCCTCATCATAACTTGTAGAACAAGTCCAGCCAGAATTTACAATATTTGTTACATTTCTGAATATTAAATCAATGTTTTCATCAATAACATTACTGTAAATATTGATTTGGAAAGTATGCTCAATTAAATCTATTTTCATATCTATTACCTCACACTCGGTCACAAACAAGCTTAATTTATTAAATGTGATTTTCATTTTCACTTTCCACCTTACTTTCAATGTTAATATAACTTGATTATTTCAATTATTAGTTTCGTCGAGTATAAGTAGACCGACATTGTGTTAAACTCAACAACTAAATTTGTAGCAATGCGATTTAATAGTTCGTGATCAGATATTTCACCTTTCACAACTTCTTCAAATTCTTTATATTCTATCCCCTCAAATATGACCATCTTGTCTTTGCTTACTTTATAATCAACATACATTTGATTTATATTTTTAATTACTATTTTGACTTTTTTTTCATTGGGAACCTTTAGTGTAACATACATATGATTGCTTTTGTTAGTGTTAGTCTCTAGTTCTAGTACTTCACTTTGTTTT
>JBOFTV010000056.1:0-23222 GCA_051652245.1 Culicoidibacterales bacterium
TATTTCAGTGGTTTGGGACACAACCCAGAAACTGTCATATGATCGAAAAGTTGGGATTGTCTTTGTCGATGACAAAAATTTAAATATTTTACTAGTAGAACAGGGGTTAGCTGATTTGAAGTTTTTAAAAAAAGATATGCCATTTGCAGCAGAATATGAAAATGCATTCAAAATAGCCACAAAAACCCGTGTTGGAAGATGGCGGTAAGGTATTGAGTCAAATAACAAAAAAGACATAAATAAAGAATAAAAGCGAGGAAATAGAATGAAAAAAATTAAAAATATAGCAATTATTGCCCATGTAGACCATGGTAAAACAACGTTAGTTGATCAGTTGCTAAGACAATCAGGGACATTTAGAGAAAACCAGCAAGTGGTAGAACGGGTAATGGATTCAAATGCAATTGAAAAAGAACGTGGAATTACAATTCTTGCTAAAAACACAGCAATTGAGTATAAAGATTACCATATTAATATTTTAGATACACCAGGACATGCTGATTTCGGTGGCGAAGTTGAACGGATTATGAAGATGGTTGATGGTGTGTTACTCGTTGTTGATGCTTTTGAAGGCTGTATGCCGCAAACACGTTTTGTTCTAAAGAAAGCTTTAGAAGAAAATCTAGTGCCAATAGTTGTAGTCAATAAAATTGATCGACCAGCAGCTCGACCAGAAGAAGTTGTGGATGAAGTGCTAGAACTATTCATCGAATTAGGTGCAAATGATGATCAAATTGAGTTCCCTGTTGTTTACGCCTCAGGATTGAATGGTATTTCAGGAATGGAAAAAGATACGTTAGAAGATAATATGACAGCATTATTTGAAACGGTTATTGAACATATTCCTTCTCCTGTAAATGATGCATCTGCATCACTCCAGTTTCAAGTATCATTACTTGATTACAATGACTACGTTGGTCGTATTGGGATTGGTCGAGTTGTTCGTGGGAAAATTACTGCTGGACAACAAGTAAGTCTAATGCGTGCCGATGGTACAGTTGCTCAATTTAGAGTAACTAAATTATACGGATTTTTAGGTCTTAATCGCGTGGAAATCAAAGATGCAATTGCGGGTGATATTATCGCAGTTGTGGGAATGTCGGATATCAATGTTGGAGAAACAGTATGTGAAGTTGGAAAAGAAGATGCTTTACCAATGTTACACGTCGATGAGCCAACATTACAAATGACATTTTTAGTTAATAACAGCCCATTTGCAGGTCGTGAAGGTAAATTTGTGACATCACGTAAAATTGAGGAAAGACTTTTCTTAGAAATGGAAACAGATGTTAGTTTAAAAGTTGAACGAACTGATTCACCCGATCGTTGGGTTGTAAGTGGACGTGGAGAATTGCATTTAGCAATTTTAATTGAAAATTTACGACGTGAGGGTTACGAGTTGCAAGTTTCTAAGCCACAGGTAATCATTAGAGAAATTGATGGCGTTAAGTCTGAACCAGTTGAATATGTTCAAATTGATGTGCCAGAAGAGTACTCAGGTGCCGTTATCGAGTCAATGGGGAACCGTCGAGCGCTATTGCAACAAATGGCAACAAACAAAGATGGTCAATCACGACTAGTATTTCATGCTTATTCACGAGGTTTAATTGGCTATACAACTGACTTTATTACATTAACAAAAGGTTATGGTATCTTTAGTCATAGTTTTATGGAATACCAACCATGGATAAATGAAGAAATTGCTAGTAGAAGACAAGGTTCTTTAGTTTCAATGGAAAATGGGAAGTCAACTCCTTATGGTTTAATGCAATTAGAAGACCGTGGAATTATGTTTATTAATCCTGGGACGGAAGTATACGAAGGTATGATTATTGGTGAGAATACACGTGAAGATGATTTAGCTGTAAATATCGTCCGTGCTAAACAATTAACAAATGTGCGTTCATCAGGAAAAGATCAAGCAGTATCACTTAAAAAACCAAGAATTCTATCACTTGAGCAATCATTAGAATATCTTGCCGATGATGAGTACTGTGAAGTTACACCGAAGTCAATTCGCCTTCGTAAACAAATTTTACAGAAAAATGAACGTGAAAAAGAAGCAAAGCGTCGTAAAAATGGATTAATTTAGAAAATCGGGAAAAGCACTTTTAGGAGTGCTTTTCTTCTGATTTTAGGCCAAAAATAGAAAACGGTATCAAAAATGTTTACAAAAGCGTAAAAACGATGACGAATAAAAATCTTTTAGTTGTATTTTATAAGCAAAGGTGCTATAATTAACTTAAATGAACAGTCTCCTTTATCTTTGTTTAGTCTGGTAATAGTCACTGAATCATTAAATTTTTAAGGTAAGGAGGTTAGTTTCGATGGAAGATAAAACAATTGTATGTAAAGATTGCGGTAATGAATTTGTGTTTACAGTAGGTGAACAAGAATTCTACCAAGAGAAAGGGTTCACTAATGAACCAGTTCGTTGTAAAGAATGTCGTGACGCTCGTAAAGCATCACGCAATAACAACAACGGCTACAACCGTAACGAATTTTAATTCGTTTAAGACTTAAGCATTTGCTTAGGTCTTTTTTTTATTGCTTTTGGGTCTGTGAATATGCTAAAATTAAATTAATTATAATGAAAAAAATTGAAACGAGGAAAAGGCATGAAAGAGTACACAAAACATTTGGAACGAAAAGACGAGCAATTATATTTAGATGGTTGCTCATTGGAAAAACTATGTCAGAAATACGGTACACCACTATATGTTTTAAGTGAGTCTACACTTGATGATACACTAGGAGAAATAAAGGAATCATTTATTGATATGTATGACAATGTACTGCCATTATATGCATCAAAGGCACTAAGCACAAAGTTTTTGTATAAGAAAGTTAAGTCTTTTGGTTTAGGTGTGGATGTTGTCTCAGCAGGAGAAATATTTGTGGCACTTGCGGGGGGGACGGCGGCAAGTAAAATATATTTCCATGGGTCAAATAAGGATGAAGCGGAACTGAATTTTGCTATTGAAAATGATGTTGTTCATTTTATTATTGATAATTTTTCAGAAATTGCTTTATTGGATAAGGTTGCAACAAAGTATGGTAAGCGTGTAAAGGGGATGCTACGCGTTGTACCACAAGTCGAGGCTGGAGGACATAAGTATATCCAAACAGGAGCAATTGATACCAAATTTGGCTTTTCAACGCATGACTTGACATACTTTACAGCATTAGAGTTGGTTTTGACTTCAAAATCAATTGATTTCATTGGTTTACACTGTCATACGGGATCACAGATTATGGAAAAAGCACCCTTTATTGAAACGGCAAAAGCAATGTTTGATTATTGTAAAGCAATTTATGAGAAATTTGATATTGTTGTCGAACAACTTAATATTGGTGGCGGATATGGTATTGTTTATGAAAAAGGGCAGAAAGCATTAGGTTTTAGTGAGGTAATCCACGATATAATGGAAGTACTTAATACAAATTTTGCAGCACTTGGTATTAAACGCCCAATGATTCTAATTGAACCGGGAAGAAGCATAGTTGGTAACGCTTGCCTGACACTGTATACAATTGGTTCCGAAAAGAATATTCCAGGTGTCAGAAAATATGTTGAAATTGATGGTGGGATGACGGATAATATTAGACCCGCATTGTACCAAGCTAAATATCATGCGTTCTTGGTGGATCAAAGGGGTGTAACAACCGAGGAACTTGTCACAATTGCGGGAAAATGTTGTGAGAGTGGCGATATTTTAATTAAGGATATCACTTTACCCACGTTAAAAGCAGGGGATCGCCTGGCAGTACCATCAACGGGTGCATATAATTATTCAATGAGCTCAAATTATAATCAAATCTGTAAACCAGCAATGGTTATTGTCTTTAAGGGGCAAGATAAGCTAACAATCAGGCGCCAAAACTTTTCTGATTTAGTTGCCTGCGAGGTAGAATAACTATAATTAAAGGAGAAATGAAGATGAAATATGATTATCAGAATTATCAACCACTTTCGAAGCAAGCACTAGAGGAATTTTTAACGCCATTGCAATATGATATTACACAGACTGAGGGGACTGAGCCACCTTTTGCTAATGCTTATCATGATAATAAGGAAGTAGGACTCTATGTTGATATTGTTTCAAAAGCGCCACTTTTCTTATCATCTGATAAATATGATTCGGGGACAGGATGGCCAAGTTTTGTCCAGGCTGTGGAACCGGCGGAAATTTTCTTAGCAGAAGATGATAAATTGTTTGTTCGGCGTGTGGAGGTTAAAAGCGTTCGGGCCAATACGCATTTGGGGCATGTGTTTGATGATGGACCAGCACCAACTTATAAGCGATATTGTATGAATTCGGGTTCATTAGAGTTTATTCCATTAGCAAATATGGAAGAGCTGGGTTACGGTGATTTTATAGCAGCACTGCTTAATGAAGAGCAAAAAGATTCCTTTACAGCAAGTTCAGAAAGCGGATGTGTAATTAAATAATAATGAAAAAAGGCCAACTTATTTTTAACTGTAAGATAAGTTGACCGATGTAAATCATTATGATGTATTTGGACAACAACAGCCATTTTTGGGTATCAATCAAGAAATGCATAGCCGTGGGATGCGATTGGCAGTATGAAAGTATTAGCCTTGCGGACGGAGAATGCTGTCAACATATCAGGTAAATGGATTTATTGGCACAATTGAAAATCAAATTAGGCTGGTCATTTACAACATCACTTGCTTTATAGCGCGAAATTGCTAAAATTAATCAGGTCATTGATTATCATTTGCCAAAAGCGATATTAATTTTTAAAGTAAAACCTTTGCTATCCGGCAAAGGTTTTTACTTTATTATTATAAGGTTTCAGCGTCCCCATAATTGGTGTTTTTTCACGGATTTTATGGTGATTTATGATATAATGGAGAGTATAGTAATGTGTGAGAGGAGGCAACTTGTGAATACAACAGTGATATTATTAATTATTGGAATCATCCTTCTGTTAATCGCAAGTATCGTGGGCTATATTTTCTATCAGAAGAAAAAGCAGTTTGGCTTTGTTTTTAAGTTGCTTAAAAAACAAAAGGAACTTGAAAAACAGCAGAAAATAGAGCAAGAATTTGTCGAAAAACAAGAGAGTAAAAGTAAAAATGAAGCACAGGCGATTGTGGAAGCATTGGGTGGTGTAGCAAATATTGAAAAAGTTGAGCAGTGCGCAATTAGATTAAGAGTATTTGTTATAAGCAGGCAAAAAGTTAATGAAAAAGCGCTAAAACAAGCGGGTGTAAGTGGTGTGTTAAAGACAAGTAGAAATATTCAATTGATTGTTGGTGATCGGTCAGTACAAATTGCAGCAGAAATTGCAAGCATTTTGGAGGGGAACTAATGAAAACAGTCATGTTTATTTCTTCAGGTGGAGGACATATTAGTGAACTAAAGCAACTAGAACCGTTGTTTGGGTTGTACAATTCAGTTTTGATTGTTGAAAAATTGGATGAGAAGCTGAATATTGCCAATCAAGAGTTCTTCTTGCCGCGCGGGACGCGGAAAAATTTAGTGCGCTATTTATTTGTATTTGCTTGGCTGTGTCTAAAATCAATTATCTATTTCTGTTGGACGCGACCAGATGTCATCGTGACAACAGGAGCGCATACGGCAGTGCCAATGTGCTACTTGGGTGCACTGTTTCGCCGAAAAATTATATTTATTGAAAGCATTGCACGGGTACACTCTAAATCGCTAACGGGCAAGCTGATTGAACAAAAGTGTACACATATTTTTGTTCAATGGAAAAGTATGTGTAATGTGTATAAAAATGCGATTTATGTAGGAAAAATATTGTGAGGTTAAGGATGGTAATGAATGATTTTAGTTTTACTAGGGACACAGAAAATTCAGTTTAATCGATTAATTGAACAATTGATTACGTTAAAGCAAACGGGTGTCATTTTAGCAAATGAAGTGATTATCCAATCGGGATTTACAGGAGTAGATGCCAAAATCGGGTTTAAGGTGCATGATTTCTTTCCCCATAAGCAACTAGAATCCCTGGTAAAAGAAGCGGACTTGATTATTACACATGGTGGGGCTGGAAGCTTGTTTGAGGCATTAAATGCACATAAACGTGTTATTGCACTACCACGGTTAGTAAAGTATGGTGAGCATGTTGATGACCATCAAATAGAACTTGTACAGATGCTCTTTGCTGAAAATTATATTATTGCAGAAGCCAATTTAAGTGCAAGTTTTACCACACTAGCCAATTTTGAGTTTAAGGCGTATGCTTCAACAAAAGTGGCAGTTATTAATAAAATAAAAGAATTAATCAACTAGAAGGAGTTATTTAAATGAAGAAGATTAGAAAAGCGGTTATCCCAGCAGCAGGGTTAGGGACAAGGTTTTTACCAGCAACAAAGGCACAACCAAAAGAGATGTTACCGATTGTTGATAAACCAACGATTCAATTTATTGTCGAAGAAGCAGTTGCAGCAGGAATTGAAGATATTTTAATTATTACAAGCGGGAACAAAAGATCAATTGAAGATCACTTTGACAAATCATACGAACTCGAAGACACATTAGAAAAAAAGGGGAAGTCAGAACTCCTAAAAGTTGTACGCGATATTTCAAATATGGTTAATATTCACTACATTCGCCAAAAAGAACCAAAGGGCTTAGGACATGCAGTGCTGTGTGCCAAAGCATTTATTAATGATGAGCCATTTGCCGTATTATTAGGTGATGATATCGTTTATACAGAGAAAAATAAACCTGTAGCGCTGAAGCAGTTAGTTGATATGTTTAATCAAAAGCAGGCATCAGTTATTGGTGTGCAGACAGTTGCTAAAACAGAAGTTGATAAATATGGAATTGTCCAACCATCAAAAACGGCAAGTTTCTCTAATAAACGCCTATACAAGTTATCAGATATGGTTGAAAAGCCAACAATTAAAGATGCACCATCACAGCTTGCTGTCCTTGGACGTTATATTCTAACACCAGAAATTTTTGATTTCCTTGCAACACAAGAAGCAGGGGCAGGGAATGAAATTCAATTAACCGATGCAATTCGCCGATTATTAGAAATTCAGCAAGTATATGCTTATGATTTTGAAGGTACACGTTATGATGTTGGGGATAAATTTGGTTTTATTCAAGCAACAATTGATTATGCTTTGCGTGATGAGTGCTTAAAAGAGCAAACGCAGGTATACATTGATAAATTGGCTAAAAAGGTAAGTAAATAATATGAAAATGAAAGAGAGGTCCAAAAATGTTGAGATGTAAGAAAATATTTTTTTCAGTTATTTTACTATTTGGATTGGTGCTTTCAGCATGTAATATTGAAATTGTTGCATCGTATGATGTCATTATTTTTGGTGCTGGTGTAAGTAGTTTAACGGCTGCAATTGATTTGGCAGACAGTGGGAAAAAAGTGTTGATTGTTGAAGAGAGTGGCATTGTGGGTGGTAATAAGCGGCTATTGACAAGTGGCGTATCAATTCTAGATCCGGTCACAGATACAGCAGCATCATTTAAAAACGACATCATCGAAAATAATAATGGCAAAGAAAATTTCTACGTTAATCACCTCGTTAGATCAGCAGAAACGATTCCGGCATGGTTAAAAAGCAACAATGTCATGTTGGAAAATAAGATACAGCTACCAGGAAATAGTGTTGCCAGAACGCTTGCTGCTAAAAATGGTGAACATACGGGCAATAAGATTGTATTAGACCTTGAAAAAGCAGCAAAAGCCAAGCAAGTAAAAATTGCATATAACAGTAAAATAGAGAAAATAATGCCTAAAAATGATGCTGGTGTCTATGCGTTAAATATTGAAGATAGGACAACAATTGTCACAGTTAATACGAAAACAATTGTTTTTGGAGAAGACTTTTCAACATTTTATGATTCAGTAGTCCCAATAACTGATCGCCAACAAATAATTGAATTCAAGGGAAAGACAACAATTGACTCGTCAACAGGAATGAAGCTACTGCAAACAATGGGTGGCGATTTTAGTAAAACAGGTGAACTTAATCTACTGGACAACTTTAATTATTCTAATTCGCAACCAATTTCACCCGCCTTGCGGACTCATGGAGCGATGCTTGTTAATCGTGAAGGAAAGCGATTTATTAATGAAATGTCAAATATTCAACTCGTCGCAAAAGAAATTATGAACCAGCCGGGGGGAATGGCTTATCTTATTTTTGATGATGTTGTGCTAGAAAACATGGAATATTTAAAGAAATCATATTCAAAGCAAACAACAACAGAAGCCCAATCAATCACTGATTTATCAGTGGCATTAGCGATTAATGAAACAAGTCTCCAACGCACAATAGCTGAGTATAAAGACTATGCTTTTATGAAAAATGATTTAGCCTTTAATCGGCCATTTGAAGCAAATATGCCCGCATTTGCACAAGCGGGTACAAATGGTAAAGCATATTATGCAATCGCAGTGCAACCAATTATTAATGTCCGCTCAACCTATGCTAAAGTAAGCGATAAATTTGAAGTAATTAAAGACAATGTACCAATGGAGGGCATTTATGCTGTAGGTGATAGTGCAGCAGGAATACAACTAACAACGACATTATATGGAACAGAACTGACTTATGCTATTACAATGGGACGCGATGTTGCAATTAGTATAAATGAATTTTTACAATAATAAGAAGACATAAGCTTTGAGCTTATGTCTAGCAATTTTTTCTTTTTAAAAAAATTACTAGACATGATTTCAAATGAGAAGTCATAGATTTATGAGAAGAGAGTGATTATTATGGCAACAGCACATATTTCAGCTAATAAGGGTGATTTTGCTAAGACTGTTTTGATGCCTGGGGATCCATTACGCGCAAAATTTATTGCCGAGAATTTTTTAGAAGATGCTAAATTGGTTACGTCAGTGAGAAATATGTTTGGATATACTGGAACTTATAAAGGAAGACGAATTTCTGTTATGGGTTCGGGGATGGGACAACCATCGATTGGGATTTATTCGTATGAATTATATACCGAGTACGATGTTGAAAATATCATTCGAATTGGCTCAGCAGGATCATATCAGGCAGATGTCAATATAAGAGATATTGTTATTGGTCAAGGAGCAAGTTCAGAATCACGCTTTGACCATCAATATGGTTTACCAGGTAATTTTGCGCCAATAGCTGATTGGTCATTACTGAAAAAAGCAGTTGATATTGCAGCAGAACAAGGCAAAGAAGTTAAAGTTGGAAATATTTTATCAAGTGATGTCTTTTATAATGCAACAGAGGGTTCATTTAAGAAATGGGCTGATATGGGTGTGTTGTGTGTGGAGATGGAAGCTGCTGCACTATATCTCAATGCAGCTAAATTAGGAAAGAAGGCATTGTGTATTCTGACGATTTCTGATTCGTTGGTTACACATGAGACGACATCTGCAGAGGAGCGGGAGAAGACCTTTACTGCGATGATGGAAATAGCTTTAGAATTTGCGGAGTAATAAAAAAGAGCGTTGCTGTAATAGGTTTAACGCTCTTTTTTGAGTCATTATATTGTGGGGACGTAGTTTTGTAAGATAATTAGGCAGTTGTAAATAGGACTTAAATAATAGTTAAAAGATAGCACGTAGTCAATGAAAAATGATATAATTCTATTAGAACGGATGATAATATATGAGCGAAGCAGACCAAAAAATCTATGGGAACATCTGGTCATGACGAAAAAAAAGAAATAAAAAAAGTGAGGGAGGAAGTCAAGTGAGTCTACTTGACAAAATATTATGCAACTAAAGTTTTATGACTATTTATATCCAGTATTAAAAGCACATGAGAGTGGGGCAATACTACAGGTTAAAGAGCTGTATAACGTTGTTGCTGCCATGGTTGAGCTAACAGAAGAGCAAATGCGAAAGCCAATGGGAGTGAATGGTAAACAGCTAATCTACAGAAATCGTATTTCATGGGCCAAAACATATATAAGCAGGGCGGGGCTAATTGAAAATAGGGGAAAAGGTCTGTGGCAAATCACAGAAAAAGGGAAAAATTGGTTGGTAAATCAGCCTACACTTACGTTGTTAGATTTGAAAGAAATAGGAGGAGAAGCATATAAAAAATTTACAGAGGTACCTTTGGATAAAGGAGCTTCACAATGTGAAAACATAAAAGCAGTAAACGAGCAGACAACACCAGATGAACAAATGAATGACGCATGGAAAAAATTAAATGAAAAAGTGAGTGAACAACTATATGATTTGATTATGAGTAACGACTTTTATTTTTTTGAGCAGTTGATTATTGATTTAATGGAAGCGATGGGGTACGGCGTTAGATTTGATAACGGAAAAGCCATGCAGCGGACAAATGATGAAGGAATTGATGGTATTATTAACCAAGATAAATTAGGTCTAGAGCAAATTTATTTACAAGCAAAAAGATATTGTCGTGGGAATAAAGTAGGAGGACCAGAGATACATGCTTTTGTTGGAGCACTTTCAGTAAAAGGGGCAACAAAGGGAGTATTTGTAACTACATCAAAATTTACAGCAGCAGCTTGGGAAATTGCTAATAACATTAAGGAAAAAAAGATTGTGCTTGTGGATCGTGATAAACTATTGAATTTAATGATGGATCATAATTTAGGTGTGAGAAAAGAACGTATGTATGAAATAAAAGCTATTGATTTAGATTATTTTGAAGTTAGTGATTAACGACTTTTTTTCAATAAAATTGTTCCGGCTTCCGCATTTTTGAAAATTAGATAAGTAAATCAGAGCCCTAAGCAAAATATCCGATTATAAACAGAAAATCTATTGACACGCGATTTAATATTCTGTATAATCATATAAAAATAAGGAGGAACACATGTGATTAAAATAAACAGTACACGTAACCGCAGCGCGCATCATCATAGCAAGAAGATTGGATACTGATTATATGTTTAATGACATGTTATCATCGATTCAGTCTCGTTTTGCGATAACTGCTAATAATCGATGGTTATAAATTATATTTATAAGTAAAGGCCATTTGTGGATAAGCAAATGGCCTTTTATGCAATAAAATTTTGGAGGTAACACAATATGGAATCAAAAATTAAACAATTAAAAGATAGCTTCAGCTTAAATGGATTTGAAGATTTTCCCGTGAATTTATTTGAAGAATTTGAGCATTATTATATCAACCGTGAATATATCACGACGGACAAAGTTCTAAAAGTAATGAGTGAGGGTAATGTAATGATGGCCATGCAGGCAGATATCACAATTTCAGCTGCTAAAGTATTTTCAAGCAAGCGTGATAAGGTAAATGCAAGCATGAAAATATGTTATGAAGGTGAGACATTTAGCAAAGCAAAACAGCCCAATCCTGGTATTAGAAAACAGCATGTTCTTGGCATTGAATCTTTTGGTGTGAGTGATTGTTTTAGTGATTTAGAAGTATTATCCTTAGCGCTAGAAACATTAGCAATTTGGGAGCGAAAGTTCTTGTTAGTTATCTCATTTAGCGATTTTCTTGATAATCTTTTAAGTCAATTGCCACTTTTAGAGCAGGAGAAAGCGACATTAACCCAAGCAATTCAGATGAAGAATGTCACGGCAATCAACAGCCAACTAGATTTATATAAGGATAACCCACTAGCCCAGCTAATTAGCACGATTTGTACGCAATTTGGTACACTTTTACAGATGTACGAACTACTAGTAACGAGTTCAATAGCCAAATATGATCAGAATATCCTCCCAAACCTCAAAACCCTCCTAACCTTTTTTGAAAAAAAACCAAACCTTGACAAAATTCAAGTCGACTTTAGCCTCAAAAATGAACAGTCGTATTACCAAGGCATTATTTTCCAGGGTTTCATTGAAGGCATTAATAACCCGATTTTACTAGGTGGAAGAAGCAATTTACTTAAAACGAAAGAAGAAATCATAATTAATTCTGTTGGCTTTAGCTTAGCTCTAGATGATCTCACTTTTAGCGAGGATGGACGTAAACAACAAATTGATTGCTTGATCATTTATCAGGAGTCAAACGCAGAGTTACATCGACTAATTGAAACATTGCACAAGCAAAATAAATCAACATATACAATAAAGGCAACAGCAATTACTGATGTTAGGGCGATTATTAAAACCCAAAAATATCACACCGTGTATCAACAAGATAAGGGAATTTTTACAAAGGAGGAATACTAGATGTATATCAATATTGCACTACCAAAAGGAAGACTTGGGAAGCGGGCCTATGAACTGCTTAAGCTAATTGGCTATGATTGTCCCCAACTCGAAGGCGAAAGTCGGAAACTAGTTTTTGAGAATGAGGAGAAGCAATTGCGGTTTTTTATGGTTAAGGCAAGTGATGTTCCGGTATTTGTCCAAAAAGGTGTAGCAGACATCGGGATTGTGGGGAAAGATATTTTAGCTGAAAGTGGCCAAAGGATGCTCGAAATGGTGGACTTGAATTTTGGTAAATGTCGTTTTGCCGTTGCAGCTCCACGCGGATTTGTTGAAAATTACCAGAGACCACTAATTGTTGCAACCAAGTATATTCAAATAGCGAAAGCATACTATGCTTTACAAAATCGGGAAATTGAGTTGGTTAAACTCAATGGATCAGTTGAAATTGCCCCACTTGTTGGCTTGGCTGATGTTATTGTTGATATTGTTGAAACAGGTACAACACTGAGGGAAAATAACTTAGAGGTGCAAACATATTTTATGGATATTTCAGCAAGATGTATTGTTAATGAGGCCAATTATCGTTTTAAAAATGAAGCTATTGATAGCCTAATTAATAGCTTAAGAGGAGAGATTAACAAATGATTGAAATTTTATTAGATTCACCGATAGCAAGGGCTAAAATTATTGAAAGACCAACATTTATTACAGATAAACAGATGGAACAGGATGTTATGACGATTATTGAAACAGTTAAAAATCAAGGTGATAAGGCAATTAATGCTTATACAAAAAGATTTGATCATGTTACTGTTAGCAAGCTAAAAGTAGAGCAAGAAGAACTAAAACGGGCCTATGATCAATGTGATCCAAAGCTGATTAAAAGTTTAAAACAGGCCTATGACAATATTTTTAGGTTTCATGAAAAACAACAGGAAAATGGTTTTATGGATACTTCACAGCAAGGTATTATGGTTGGGGTTAAAATAACAGCAATTGATGCTGTCGGCTTGTATATTCCGGGAGGAACCGCTGCATATCCATCAACTATCTTAATGAATGTCATCCCCGCAATTATTGCAGGATGCACGCGGATTGCTTTAGTTTGTCCACCAACAGATAATGGCGAAATTAATAAAACAGTGCTAGCAACAGCCTATCTATGCGGCATAACAGAAGTTTATCGTGTTGGTGGGGCGCAGGCGATTGCTGCTTTAACATATGGCAGTCAAACAATTGCTCCTGTTGATAAAATTTGTGGTCCAGGAAATGCCTATGTTGCAACGGCTAAAAAATTAGTCAGTGGAATTGTGGGAATTGACATGATTGCGGGACCAAGTGAAGTATTAATTATTGCAGATAATCAGGCAAGTCCGAAGTTTGTTGCTAGCGATATGATAGCACAAGCCGAGCATGATTCCCAGGCGACAACAATTTTATTAACATTATCAGAACAATTTGCCAAGGAGGTAAATATGGCATTGAAGCAGCAATTAAGCACGCGTCAACGCAAAGAAATAATTGAAGCAGCACTGACAAATAATGGCTACATTGTCCTTGTTGAAAATCTCGAAGCGGCAACAACTATTTCTAATTTAATTGCACCAGAGCATTTGGAATTAGCAGTAGCTGATCCTTTTGCACTACTATCAGCAATTAAGCATGCGGGATCAATTTTTCTTGGAAATTATACACCAGAAGTCCTTGGCGATTATTTTGCTGGTCCAAACCACACATTGCCAACTAATGGCACATCCCGTTTTACAAGTGGCTTATGCGTTGCAGACTTTACGAAGAAATCATCAATTCTTTATTATGCAAAAGCTGCGTTACAACAAGCAAAAGCAGCAGTCGAGGTTATTGCAGAGGCTGAGGGCTTAGATGGACATGCCTATGCGATGTCAATTAGATTTGAGGAGGAGAACTAATAATGTCAAAATTTAACGCAAGAAGATTAGAACAGCTAGTCCCATACGTCTGGGGCGAACAAACACAACAACCAGATGTCATAAAATTAAATACAAATGAAAATCCGTACCCTCCCACACCTAGAGTTCAACAAAAATTAGAGCAATTCACAATTGCTGATTTACAAAAATATCCCGATCCCACGGGAGCTAAACTAAAAGCAGAAATTGGAAAAAAGACGGGTCTTAAAAGTGAGAACATCTTTTTAGGCAACGGCTCAGATGATATTTTATCGCATCTTTTTTTAGCCTTTTATAGTGAGAAAACGCAAGTCCTTGTACCTAATATTTCTTATGGACTGTATCCGGTTCTTGCCGATTTATATGATATTTATTTGACGCAAATTCCGCTAAATGCTGATTTTTCATTAAATTTAGCCCCATTTTTAACCAACAGTGCCCCAATATTAATTGCTAATCCGAATGCGCCAACAGGATTGTGTTTAACGCAAGAAGATGTTTTGCTTATCCTAAGTGCAAATTTGGACCAGTTGGTTGTTTTAGATGAAGCATATGTTGACTTTGCGGATGCTTCAATGGCGCATTTAGTTAATTTGTATGATAATTTATTGATTGTCCAAACGAGTTCAAAATCACGAAGCCTTGCGGGCTTACGTTTAGGATGGGCGCTTGGTTGCAATGAGTTAATTAAGGATTTAGAGGCTGTCCGGGATTGTATTAATCCATATAATGTTGATGCAATTGCTTATGCTATTGGTGAGGCAAGTTTTCAAGATGATACCTACTTTTGTGAAAAAAAAGCGGAAATAATCCAAACACGGGAGCAGTTTTTTACAAGTTTAGAGCAGCTTGGCTTTTGGTTTTTACGCAGTAAGACAAATTTTGTGATGGTTAAGCATCCACGACTTGGGTCGGACTATTTATTTGAAAAACTAGCAGAGCATAAAATCCTTGTCCGTTATTTCGACTTGAAAGAATATGGGCAATTTATTAGAATTAGTATTGGCTTACCAGAGCAAATGGCAACTGTTGCTGAGGTACTAAGTCAAATTATTAGCAAAAAAGGAGTATCATTATGAAGCGAATCGAACGAAATACAGCAGAAACAAAGATCAAATTAGGCTTAAATTTATATGGAACGCGGAAGACAAAAATTAATACGGGGGTTGGTTTTTTTGACCATATGTTAGAATTAATGGCATTCCATGCCAATTTTGATTTAGAGGTTGAGGCAAGTGGTGATTTACATGTTGATTGTCATCATTTAGTGGAAGATGTGGGAATTGTATTTGGTTTGGCCTTTAGTGAGTTGCTTGACAAAAGAGGCATTCGTCGTTATGGACAATGCCTGCTACCGATGGATGAAACATTAACATTAGTGGCACTTGATTTAAGTAATCGAAGCTATTTAGGCTATGATGTTAAATTTTCAAATGAGTTTTTAGGGACGATGGCAACAGAATTGGTGGAGGAATTCTTTCAAGGATTTGTTCGAAATGCTGGTGTGACACTTCATTTCAATAACCTGGCAACAAGTAACAATCATCATTTAGCCGAGTCAATGTTTAAAGGCTTTGGTCGGGCATTAAAAGAGGCATTAACCATTGAAGGGGACACATTGCCTTCAACAAAGGGGATGCTCTAAATGATTGTAATTATTGATTATGGCGTGGGCAATATTTTTTCATTAAAAAATGCCTTTGATCATTGTGGCGTGAAGACTAAATTATCTAAAGATATTGCTGATATTAAGGCAGCTAAGGCCTTGGTTTTACCGGGTGTGGGTGCTTTTGGTGATGCAATTAGAAGTTTGGAAAATACCGGATTGATTCCGGAAATTAGAGCTCAGGTTTTGGCCGGGAAGCCGTTACTTGGAATTTGCTTGGGGATGCAGTTATTATATGAAAGAAGTCATGAGTATGGAGTCAATTTGGGACTAGGATTTATTAAAGGTGATGTCGTTGATATTAAAAAAGCGATAGTCTCAGATTTAAAAGTGCCTCATATGGGCTGGAACCAGCTAGAATTTTTGGCTGATGATCCGATTTTAGCGGGTGTTGAGCAGTTTTCAGATTGCTATTTTGTCCATTCATATTATGTTAAAAGTAGTGGTTCTGAATACCTTGCCACAACAGATTATGAAGTCACAGTACCAGCAATTGTTAAGCTAGGTAATATTTATGGGATACAATTTCACCCCGAGAAAAGTGGAAAAGTTGGTTTACAGTTATTAGAAAATTTTGGAAAGTTGGTACAATGATGATTATTTATCCGGCAATTGATCTAAAAGATGGTGCATGTGTAAGACTAAAGCAAGGTGATTTTAGTCAGCTTACAATTTTTAATAGTGATCCTGTGCAGCAGGCAAAAAGCTATCAAGACCAGGGGGCACAATATATCCATGTCGTGGATTTAGACGGAGCTAAAGATGGTGTTGGTAAAAATTATGATATTATTGCGCGCATTGCTAAGGCTGTTGATATCCCCGTCCAAGTTGGCGGGGGAATTAGAACAGAACAAGCAATTATTAGCTTGTTGGATGCTGGTGTAGAGCGCGTGATTATTGGGACAAAAGCGATTGAAAATTTGGCATTTGTCCGTGCCATAGTTAGTCAGTATGGTGATAAAATTGTTGTTTCAATTGATGCTAAAGACGGTTTTGTTGCAACCAATGGCTGGGTTGATACAACGGATGTCGAGGCCTTGTCCCTCTGCCAAGAACTTGTAGAAATTGGTGTTAAGACAATTGTTTACACTGATATTAGTCGTGATGGCATGATGGCAGGAATTGACGCACTGTTCTATAAGCAGCTACAAGAAAAATTAGGAATTGCTGTTATTGCCTCAGGAGGCGTAACCGATTTAACTGATTTACTAACGCTTGCTAAGTACAAAGTTAGTGGTGCAATCACTGGTAAGGCGCTTTATAGTAATAATATTAATTTGCGTGAGGCAATTGTAGAGGTGGCGAAATTAGATGTTAAGTAAAAGAATTATTCCCTGTTTAGATGTCCGTGAAGGAAAAGTCGTCAAAGGTGTGAATTTTGCTAATATCAAAGAGATTGCTGATCCAATTGAGTTGGCTAAATTCTACAATGATAATGGTGCTGACGAGCTAGTTTTTTATGATATTAGTGCATCGACGGAGATGCGCGAAATTTTTGCTAACGTTTTGGAGGGAGTAGCTGCTGCAGTATTTATTCCTCTATGTGTAGGGGGAAATATTTCTTCCTTAGAAGATATTGCGCGCGTTTTAGGATGTGGTGCTGATAAAGTTAGTATTAATTCAGGAGCAATTAAAGATCCAAGTTTAATTAGTCGTGCAGCTAAAAAGTATGGGAATCAGTGTATTGTGGCCTCAGTTGATATCAAACGGACGCATCTTGGTTTTGAGGTATTTACTGCTGGTGGTAGTCAGGCTACAGGGATTGAAGCAATTAGCTGGATTAAAAAATTGGTTGATCTAGGTGCAGGAGAAGTTGTCGTTAATAGTATTGATCATGATGGGATGCGTGGTGGCTTTGATTTGGGGTTACTGGATGCTGTAACCAAGGTTGTCGATGTTCCAATTATTGCTTCGGGTGGAGCAGGGAGTATGGCTGATTTTATTACGCTTTTTGAGCATAACAGACGTGTTGATGCGGGACTAGCAGCCTCAATTTTTCATTTGAAAGAAGTAAGTATCCCCGAGTTGAAAACGGTATTAAAAAGAGCTGGTATCAGTGTTAGGAGTAGTGGTTATGATAAGGTACAATAGTGATGGTCTTTTCCCCGCAATTGTTCAGGATGTCAAAACCAAGCAAGTGTTGATGTTGGCTTATATGAATGAGCAAAGTTATCAAAAGTCATTAGCAACAAAGCAGACGTGGTTTTATAGTCGGAGTCGGCAGCAATTATGGCATAAGGGGGCAACTTCTGGAAATATTCAGCATATTAAGCGCTTTTATTTTGATTGTGATACCGATACGGCGCTGATTTATGTTGAGCAAGTTGGTGGGACTGCTTGCCATACTGGTGCGGTTAGTTGTTTTTTTCAGGAGATTGATTTGGGAGGACGTAATAATGGATAAGTTATTTGACGTGATTAGTCGTCGTAAAAGTGAGCCAATTGAGGGCTCTTATACCAACTATCTTCTTGAATCAGGGATTGATAAAATTGGTAAGAAAGTGGGAGAAGAGGCGGTGGAATTAATTATTGCCGCAAAAAATAAGGATAAAAGCGAAATTATTAGCGAAGCAGCCGACTTACTTTACCATGTGAGTGTACTTCTAGTGGCAATGGATGTTGAATATGGGGCTGTTGCTATTGAGTTAGAGCAACGATGTCAGAAAATTGGCAATCTTAAAGCTAAAAATCAAAAGGGTGAGTTATAATGTTTACCGATTTTCATTTACATACAAACTTTTCATTTGACTGTGACACACCAATTGAAGCAATGATTGAAGCAAGTATTTCTAAGGGGATAGAGCTAATTTGTATCACGGATCATTATGATTTTAATTACCCTCGGGGTGATGATTTTACGATGGATATTGGGGCCTACTTGTTAAAAATTAGTGAGATGCAAGAAAAGTATGGCAAACAAATAAAAATTTATCGAGGAATTGAAATTGGTTTAGACTTACAATTTGCAGCAGAAATTGACTTGCTTTTACAAACATATGACTTTGATTATATTATTGGCTCAATTCATGTAATTGAAGGGACCGAGTTTTATTACGGTGACTATTTCAAGGGGCGGACAAAATGGGAAGCAAATCAATATTATTTTGAGCAAGTCTTAGCATGTTTAAAACGGTTTGGGCAAATTACAACATTAGGGCATTTAGATTATATTGCGCGATATGGACCCAACAACAAGCAACCAATAGAATATGAACATCACGAACAGATATTGGATGAAATTTTTCAAGAATTAATTAACACGGAAAAAATACTAGAAATCAACACCTCGGGAATACGCCAAGGTGTTGGTGTCAGTTTCCCCAATGATGCTAAATTAGTTAGGTATCATCAATTGGGGGGGCGTATGGTTGTTTTAGGTAGTGATGCGCATACGCCACAAGATATTGGAGCAGATTTTAAGGCGATGAGAGCGATGGTTGAAGATATCGGGTTAACACTTTATTTAGGGATTAAAGACAACTAAAATAGTTGTCTTTTTTTTATGTCCTGTGGTAAATTATCTTGCTGAAAATGATAATTTAGTTAATACATCAGTATGTGTATTTAAGATTAGTAGTGAGGATTAAAACAGTTAATAGCTACAGGGAATTGTGAATTTGTAGTCCGATAAAATGTCTGCATATTTTGAAGTCAGCGGTAATAATAGTAAAATAAGTCCATTGTAAGTAAAAGAAAGTCAATAAAGGACATGGTGAGGATGTAACAATTACTAATAAAAATAAACCGGCATCAATTATTACTGATGCTGGTTTATTTAATTATTATAAAGCAGGAGGGATATCAGAATTAGAAGATTCTTTTTGCGGAACAGGATCATACCCACTACATCCACTCCCAGGTCGACAGCGCCCAATTCTTCTGCAACCCAAGTAAAGTCCCTTAAAGACACCATGAATTTGGATAGCCTCAATCATATATTGTGAACAAGTGGGCATAAACAAACAACTTTGATGGGTTTTAAGCGGAGATAAAACCCGCTGATAAAACCGAATAAAAATAATCAATAGCCACTTCATCGTAAAGAACCTCCCATGCTAAGCAGCAAAAATTCCACCATCAAATAACCCCCAAGGATTAACCAATAAAAGCACTGCTAAGATAATTGTATAAATCGCAAAATAATACAACTTTTTCGACTTAACCGAATAAATAAACAACTTAAAAGAAAAAAATGTCGCAATTGCTGACCCAATAAAAGCAAAAACATAAGGAATAAATAGCTCACTAGGAAAGGCAAAGCCACCTAAAAATAACTTAAGCAGATAATAAACATTTGCCCCCAAAACAGTTGGAATAAATAAGAAAAATGAAAAATCAATTGCTGTATCACGATTCAAAGAGCGGAACAGCCCGGCAACTAAAGTCGTACCAGAGCGTGAAGCGCCAGGAATAATGGCAATGACTTGAGCAAGTCCAATTGTAATTGCATCCTTAAGTTTAATTTTCTCAAATGTTTTAATCTGTGGAAATTTCGAGAAATCTGAGGTAATTAATAGAGCAGAAGTAATAAAATAGCCAATAGCTAGAACAATCGTACTTGACCCAAATAATATTGGAGCAACGGTTTCACCTAAAATAAACGCTAAAGGTGTAAAAACAGCAAAAGCGATGAGTAAATAAACAAAATAGCGGGCATAAGCTTTATTTTGGTTTGTCTGCTCTTTTTTTACAAAATAGGCCCAGGTGTTTTGTATTAGGGTGATGATTTTTGGCCAGAAGATGACTAAAATAGCAAGGAGTGAGGCCAAATGGACAATTGCTAAGAAAAAGAGAATTTGCTTAGCATCGCCTTTGACAATGTTAAACATATTATTAAATAAAATAACATGACCCTTAGATGAAATTGGTAAAGGCTCAGTAAGTCCCTGAACAATGCCAAGGAATAGAAACCCTAAAATATCGATTAATGCTTGCATATATTTACTCCTTCTCTTTTTTTTTAAAAATTAATAGCGACCGATGCCTAAGTGGTGGTAGACTTCATTGATTTTCTTAGCTGCTATTTGACTTGCTTTAGCAGCTCCAGCATCTAAAATCTGATTGACTGTTTGATCATCGAGAGCCATGTATTTTGCTTGCAAATCCGTTAAAAAATGCTCAACACTGGCAGCAACTGCCGTTTTAAAGGCACCGTAAGTCGCATCAATAAATTTTGCTTCCGCAGCTTGAAGTGAAATTGATTCCAGTGATGCATATATTGTTAAAAGATTACTAATTCCTGGTTTGTTTTGAGCATCAAAGTAAACTTTTGTATCTGAATCAGTCACAGCTGATTTTATCTTTTTAACACTTGTAGAAATTGGATCCAAAAGGGCAATATAGGCTTTTGGATTATCATCAGATTTACTCATTTTCTTGGTTGGATCTTGTAAAGACATAATCCTTGCACCATTTTTGGGTTTTATTGTTTGGGGGATTGTAAAAACATCATTGTTACAAACGTGATTAAGACGCACCGCAAGTGTTCTTGTTAGCTCAACATGCTGCGATTGATCGTCACCAACGGGGACAATATCAGGTTCGTAGAGTAAAATGTCAGCAGCCATAAGTGGTGGGTATGAAAGGATACCACTGCCAATCGGTTTACTTTTTTGTTTGTTTTTAGTGACAATATCTTTATATTGCGTCATCCGCTCTAATTCGCCCATATAGCTATAGCATGACATGACCCAGCCAAGTTGGGCATGTGCTGGAACCTCAGATTGGATAAATAATGTTGTTTTTTGTGGGTTAAGTCCAGTTGCAAGGTAGAGTTTGATTAAATCTTTAGTTCGCTTTTGGAGCTCATCACGATTTTGTGGCACTGTAATTGCATGCAAGTCAGCAATGAAGACAAATGAGTCATATTCATTTTGTAAGTCGACAAATTGTTTCATGGCCCCGATGTAATTGCCAATTGTTAAGTCACCACTTGGTTTTATTCCAGATACGATACGTTTTTTCATATATATTAGCTCCTTAATTTTCAGATGTATACCTTGTATTTTACGCTAAATGAGGCTTATTTCAAAGCGAATTTTGCTTTTTTGATGAGTAAAAAAAATAATAAAACGACTTGGACTAATAAGGGGAGTATTGTTGCAATATTTGTCCCTTGTAGGCCAAAATTTTTAATGAAAAAATAGGAAGAAACTAAACAGATAAAAAGAGCGATAATATTTGTGATAATCAGCTCTCTAAAACCACGGATAACAGTTAAAATACCACTAAGTAGCCAGGAGAAAGCAGTAAGTATTGTTGCAAAAATGAGAGGGAGTAATAAATAGGAATAAGCTAATATTTTAGCTCCATAGAGAATGTTGAGAGCGAAATCACCAAGTAGAAATGCGCCAACAAGTGAAGCAATAGCGATGAGTCCAACCACAGTGATGCATTTTTTGAAAATTGCCCAGAACCCGGCTTTATCTTTTTCATGAAATTTTTCGGCAAAAATTGTAATAAAAGGACTAAATACTTGAATAGCAAGGGTCTGGACAATAAGTGTTGGTGTGGCAATTGAGCTGTAAATACCTACTTGCTTACTTCCCTCGTATAAATCTAAGAAGTAGCGTGGAATAGCACCAATAATCGCTAAAATAAGAAAATAAATTGCTAGCGGAAGACACTCAATTAAAAGTGATTTAACAGCATCCTTGCTAAAAACAATGGCAACATTATCAATTTTTTTTGCATGATACAAGTCAAAGAAAATGATGCAAATATATGTAATAAACGCCATACTTAAAATAGCTAAAAACAAATTTTTTGTGAGGACAAGAGTTGAAATGAATCCAAGTGTTCCAAGTGTTCCACGAATAATCAGTGATTTTCCAATTAAATCAACACGCCATTTTTTTTGGAAGATAGCAGAATAAACATCAAAAATTGTTTCTGATAATTTAAAAACCACATAAATAAAGATAACGAGACTTTTTTCGAAGCTGTAGCCACTTACTAGTAAAAGGAGTAGCGATAGAAAAATAGCCCCTCCACTTGTTAATAATCGGCTAAAGATATAAGTTCCGTTTTGATATTTGTCTTTGATATCTGAGACTTGAAAATTTCGCATGCCATAAATTGAAATACTATAAAAAATGTTAGAAATAGTCATTGCATAAGATAGCTCTCCGGCCATTTCAAAATTGGCTAAGCGAACAACTAAAATTGTTAGTAGCCACTGGCAGAATAAATAGTAAATATTTCCCCAAGTGTTCCATAATATGCCAACTTTAAGGGAAGTTGTTTTGTGTTCCATGAAAACGTGCTCCTTTTTAATAGATTACTAAAATTGTACCATACTATTGAAAAATATTCATGGAAAATGTGATAAAGTCTTTTTTGAAAAATAATAAGGGTAACAAGTCAGCCAATGTTCGTAAGTTAAGCCTAAAAATCGCAAAAACAGGAATACTACCTACCTAAT
Organism: Culicoidibacterales bacterium; assembly: GCA_051652245.1. Taxonomy (GTDB): domain Bacteria; phylum Bacillota_I; class Bacilli_A; order Culicoidibacterales; family Culicoidibacteraceae; genus BHER01. Next base: position 23,147 of record JBOFTV010000056.1, read on the forward strand.
CACAAAAACAAGTCCAATATTCTTCCATAACGTGGTAGAATAATACTAGCAGAATAAAAAAGGGCATGATGAAAAA